>DATMSG010000220.1:0-16640 GCA_035565515.1 Devosia sp. | reverse complement strand
TGTCTTGCCCGTCCAGTGATAAATCAAGAGCCCCACCCACTCCTTGATCGCCGCCGTGCTCACATTGACGTTCTGTACGGGGTTGGCGATATCGAAGCCGAAACTCTGCGGCCCTGGCGTGCGATAGTCGGTCGGCCATGGAATGACGGAAATTCCGGCTTTCGCGAAAATTCCGACCGATCTGGGCATGTGAAACGCCGACGTAACGAGAACCACGGTCCCCGCGCCGCTCTCGCCCAGGAGATCCTTGGTATTGGCAACATTCTCGTCGGTGTTGCGCGATTCTCCTTCGAGCACCAATCGATCTTGATCGACGCCGAAAGCGAGGAAGAAACGCTCCGCCGTCCTCGCCTCCGCCTCACCGTCTTCCGTCAAAGCCCCACCGCCGCCGCTGAGGAAGATTTTCGCGGATGGATATTTCTGCGCCAGCCAAAGCGTTGTCGTCAGTCTGTCGCCCGCATCATTGAGTTCGGCGATCTGTCGGGCGGAACTGGGCCGCTCCAGCGTCGCGCCGCCAAGCATGATGATGGCGTACACTCTCTGCGGCGGCGAAACCGGCACCGCAAAGCGATCTTCGAGCGGCTGCATGACCAGATAGCCCAGATTGGTGAAACTGACGGCTCCGTGGATCAGAAGCCCCGCAACGAGCGCCGCCAGGGCCAGCCGCTTCTTGCCCCACAACAGCGCCCCGGCGGCACCCAGTATCAGCAGAAAGACCATGCTGAGGGGCTGTGCCAGCAGCCAGAAGATCTTTGAAACTAGAAAGAACATGCGTGTTTCTCGTCGGCCTGCGCCCCTGCTTGTGCCTCTATTTGTGCCTCCGGCCAAGCGCCCTGGGCACTATCGCTTTTTCCCCTTGCTATCTGCCCGCCATTTGCTTTTGTAGGAGGCGGTCAAAATTGTCAGCCTCAAAAAAAGGCAATTGCCGTTCAGGAACACCCGATAGCCGGGTACATGGTGAGCATGCACGAAGCCAGGCCCGCACGGACGGGAACATCGCCGGTCGTAGAATTGCGGGATTTGCATAAGTCCTTCGGCAATCTGGAAGTCCTCCGGGGCATCTCTTTTTCCGCCCGCGAAGGCGAGGTCATTTCGCTGATCGGCTCCTCGGGCTCCGGCAAATCGACGCTTCTGCGCTGCATCAACATGCTCGAAGTGCCCGACGACGGCGATGTGCTGATCGATGGCGAAGCGATCAAGCTGCGCGGCACGGGCCAGAACCGCCATGTCGCCGACGAATCCCAGATCCGCCGCATCCGTTCCGAACTGGGCATGGTGTTCCAGTCGTTCAATCTCTGGGCGCATATGACGGTGCTCGAAAACGTCATGGAAGCTCCCCTCGTCGTGCAAGGCCGCCAGCGCGCCGAAGTGGAAGCCGAAGCGCGCGCCATGCTCGACAAGGTCGGCATTGGCTCCAAGACCGATGCCTACCCCTCTCAGTTGTCCGGCGGTCAGCAGCAGCGTGCAGCTATCGCGCGTGCTCTCTGCATCAATCCGCGCGTCATGCTCTTTGATGAACCGACCTCGGCACTCGACCCCGAACTCGAAGTCGAAGTCCTGCGCGTCATCAAGGTTCTGGCCGATGAAGGCCGCTCCATGGTGCTTGTAACCCACGACATGGAGTTTGCCCGCTCGGTTTCGGACAAGGTCATTTTCCTCCATCAGGGCCAGATCGAGGAGGAAGGCACACCGGACGAAGTGTTCGGCGCCACCAGATCGGCCCGCCTCAAACAGTTCCTCAACGCCGCCAGCCACAGCTAGCGGCTCCATCCAGACCCGGCCAAACCGGGCAGACATGCGACGTCAAACGCAACGGAGACAACATGAAAAAGATTATGCTGGCAGCAGTCGCCGCGCTCGCCCTCGGCGGTTCTGCCATGGCGCAGGAATCCATCCGCATCGCCACCGAAGGCGCCTATGCGCCGTGGAACTTCCTCGATGACAGCGGCAAGCCCGCCGGCTACGAAATCGAGCTGGGCAATGCCATCTGCGAAAAGGCAGGCCTCACCTGCGAGTGGATCATCAATGACTGGGATTCCATCATCCCGAACCTGCTTGCGGGCAATTACGACCTGATCATGGCCGGCATGTCGATCACCGAGGAACGCCTCCAGACCATCGATTTCACGCAGAACTATTTCCCGCCCGATCCGTCCAAGTTCGTCGCCACCACCGGCACCGAGATCGATTTTGCCGCTCTTTCCGGCAAGCGCATCGGCGTCCAGGGCGGCACCATCCAGGCCGCCTATGCCGCCGAGCATTTTGCCGCCGACAATACCGTCGTGACCTTCGCCACCGCCGACCAGGCCATGGCCGACCTCGCCGCCGGCAACCTTGACACCATTCTCGCCGACGGCGCCTATCTCGAACCCGTCGTCACCGCATCGGGTGGCGCCATCGAATTCATCGGTGACGAGATCCTGATTGGCGAAGGCGTCGGCGGCGGTCTGCGCAAGGACGATCCCGAACTCAAGGCCAAGCTTGACGAAACCCTGACCGCGCTCAAGGCCGACGGCACCGTAGATGCCCTCATCGCCAAGTGGTTCGACGGCCACGGCCCCTACTTCTCCGAATAAGCTTCATCCCGGCGAAGGGCCGCAGGCCCTTCGCCCACCTACCCAACTGGTACCAGCCACATGATCGACGACATCGCCTTCTGGGTCAGCTATCTGACCAATGGCAAGCATCTGACCTGGTATGCCAGCTTCCAGTTCACCATTTTCGCAGCCCTGATGGGCGGTTCCCTGGCCGTCGTTTTCGGTCTTCTCGGTGCGACGCTGAAGAACTCGCGCTTCTGGCCCCTACGCCTCGTCGGCACGATCTACTCGTCCATCGTTCGCGGCGTACCGGACGTCCTTTTTTTCCTCTTCTTCCCGCTCGTCTTCGAACAGGGCGTCGAATGGCTGGTCGCAAGCCAGATTTGTACCCCCGAAGCCATCGCCGCTCAGACAGCCGCATGGCCCCCCTGCAAGGAAGCCAACTGGTTTCTCGGCACCACTGAATATTTGCTGCTCGCCAGCGTCTCGCTCGGCATCGTCTATGGCGCCTTCGCCACCAATGTCATTCACGGCGCCCTGCGCTCCGTGCCCTCCGGCCAGCTCGAAGCCGCTCGGGCCTTCGGCATGTCGCCCGGTCAGGTGCTCTGGCGCATCCAGATCCGCCAGATGTGGGTCTATGCCCTGCCCGGCCTATCCAATGTCTGGATGCTGATCGTCAAGGCGACCTCGCTGCTCTCACTCTTGCAGATCGCCGATATCGTGCTCTGGGCCGATCGTCTCGGCGCGCCGAATTTCCTGCCCGCCGTGGGCCTCGTGCACGAGGACTGGCGCTGGCGCTACTATCTCGTGCTCTTCGTTTTCTACATCCTGGTCACGTGGCTTTCCGAGCGCGCCTTCGAGGCGATCATGCGCCGGGCCGGCAAGGGCATTCTGAGCGAGGCGCGCGTCTGATGCTGCCTCTTCTCAACGATCTCGCCCTGATGGCGCGCGCCGTAGTGTTCAACATCTACTTTGCCGCCGCATCCATCCCGATCGGCTTCGTGATGGCCGTGTTCCTGGCCCTTGGCAAGGCGTCGCCCAACCCGATCATCAACCGGCTTTCGCGTGGCTATATCTACGCCTTCCGGGGTTCGCCGCTCTTCATCCAGTTCTTCATGTTCTATTCCCTGGCCCTCTCGCTCAATATCGCAGTGTGGAAGCCGCTGGGGATTTCTGGCTTCGTACTCCACCCGCTCTTCATCGGCCCTCTGGTGCTGGTGCTTAACACGGCCGCCTATACCGGCGAGATTTTCTACGGCGCCCTGCGTGCCGTGCCGCGCGGCGAAGTGGAAGCCGCCCGCGCCTATGGCATGTCGCGCAGCCAGCAGTTCCGCCGCGTCGTCTGGCCCAATCTCATCCGCCTCGCCTGGCCCGCCTATACCAATGAAGTGGTGTTCCTCTTCCACGCCACCGCCATCGTCTATTTCGCCCTGCCCGTCGTCGGCGCACAGGCGGACCTGATGATTACGGCGAAGAGCCTGTTCGAGCGCGACTACAACGCCTTCCTCCACTTCTCGGTGGCAGCGCTCTATTTCCTCGCCGTGTCGCTGGTGGTGTTCTACCTCTTCGGGCTCGTCTATCGGCGCCTGATGCGCCACATGCCGGCGCCCCCGCGCATGCGCTTCCGGCCAAAGTGGATGCGCTAGGAAGGAAATCGCCATGAAGATCATCGCCGATCTCTGCATCGTTCCTATGGGCGTGGGGCCATCGGTCTCTGCCCATATAAGGGAAGTCCGCGACGTCCTCGCGGGCACCGGCCTCACCCATGAAATGCATGCCAACGGCACCAATATCGAAGGCGAGATGGGCGAGGTCAGCGCCGCGGTCGAAGCCTGCTGCAAGCGCCTCCATGACCTCGGCGTCGAGCGCATTTTCTGCACCATGCATTTCTCGACCCGCACCGACAAACCCCAGACAATGGCCGACAAGCTCGCCCGTCTCGCCTGAAGTATTTTGACCATGACCTTTGTTCAGCACCACCTCGATCTCCCCGGCGACGCCCCCGGCCAGACCACGCGGCTTTACTGGTATACCGTCGGTCCGGAAACCGCCGAAACCAAGGTGCATATGCAGGCGGCGCTCCATGCGGACGAACAGCCAGGCACCATGGCGATCCATCATCTGCTGCCCATGCTGGGCGATGCAGACGCCGCCGGAAAACTGCGCGCCCGCTTCGTGCTCTTTCCCTCGGTCAATCCGTTGGGTCTCGCCACCCGCGTACTGCGCCGTCATATCGGCCGCTACGATCTCGAAACCGGCGTCAATTTCAACCGCCGCTGGCCCGACCTCTACCCCGCCATCGCCGAAAGCGTGAAGGGCAAGCTCGGCGCCGACGCAAAGGCCAATGTCGCCGCCATCCGCGCCGCCGTCGGTGCCTGGATCGACGCCCAAAGCCCGGTCACGGCGTCGCAAAAGCTGCGCCTCCATATCCTCAAATCCGCCCACGACGCCGACATCGTCCTCGACCTCCATTGTGACGACGAAAGCCTCATGCACATCTTCACCTCGCCCGACCTGATGCCGGGGCTGCAGGATCTGGCTGATCGCATGGGCGTTGCCGCAACCCTCACCGCCGAAGACAGCGGTGGTGGCTCCTTCGACGAGGTCCTACCCAATCTCTTCCGCAAGGCCCAGCGCGCCAATCCCAACGCCGCCATTCCCATGGCCTGCGAAGCCGCCACGCTCGAATATCGCGGTCAGGCCGACGCCCATGACGCCTTTGGCAAACTCGATGCCCAAGGGCTTTTCGATTTCTTCGCCGACCGCGGCCTGATCGACCTGCCGGCATCAAAGCCCGTCACTCCAGTTCCCGGCCCCACCCCGTTCGAAGCGACCGAAGTGCTGCGCACCTTAAAACCCGGCCTCCTCGCCTACCGCGTAGAACTGGGTCAGGAAGTGAGAGCCGGCGATGTGGTTGCAGACCTCATCGCCATGGACGGCCCCGAAGCCTTCGTCGCCCGCACGTCCATCCGCGCCGGCACCAGCGGCTTTATCCTTTCCCGCGCTTCCGCAAAATTCGTCGTCGCCGGTTCGGCCATCGCCAAGATCGTGGGCAAGGATATTCTGCCCAGCCGCGCCGGCGGCTACCTGCTGGAAGACTGACGTGAACCGATAAGGGCCAACCCGGCCCGCACCCTTTCCGCATCGAGCGGTTTGGCGATCACCCCATCGGCACCGGCTTCGAGCGCCTTGCGGCGCTCACCCAGCATGCAGATCATCAGCACTGGAATGCGGCTGGTCTCTGGGTCGGCCTTGAGCGCTGCGAGCAGATCCCAGCCATCGAAGCCCGGCATCAGCACATTGAGAAAAATGGCGCCGGGCCGCATCGACCGGGCGATCTGCAAGGCAGATTGCGATGCCCCGGTCAGGATCGGCATATAGCCGTCTCCGATCAGCAATCGTTCCGCCACATCAAGACCGTTCTGGTCGTCGTCGATGACCAGAACGCGCCTGGGATCGGCCCTGCCATTCGGCTCGACTACGCTGGGATCAACTGGCCTCAGTGAGGCCATAGCCCGCTGCACCGCCGCGCGAACACCCATTCCACATATCCTCACCGATTCGTGGAGGGAGTGTGCGCGCGGCCTGTTCACGAGCCATGAAACCGATCGTTACAATCCGACCTTTCCATGCTCCAGCGCCGTCATCACACCGCGCAGTTCGGCCAGCCCTTTCATGCGGCCGATCGTCGGATAGCCCGGCTGCGCCCGGCGCCCGAGGTCGTCCAGAATATCCTGGCCGTGGTCGGGGCGCATGGGAATGACCCAGTCCTTCCGGCCCTCGTCCCGGCGGCGGCGCTCTTCGCGGATAATAGCGGCGATCAGCGCCACCATGTCGGTATCGCCCGCCAGGTGCTCGGCCTCGTAGAACGAGCCGATGATGTCATCATTGTCCCGCTTCACATTGCGCAGATGCAGGAAGTGCACCTTGGGCCCGAAGCGTTCCATCATGCCCGGCAGGTCATTGTCCGGCCGCGCCCCCAGCGAACCGGAGCACAGCGTCATGCCATTGCTCGGGCTGTCCACCGCATCGAGGATGAACTTGTAGTCCGCCTCGGTCGACATGACGCGCGGCAGGCCGAGCAGGGCAAAGGGGGGATCATCCGGATGGCAGCAGAAGCGCAGACCGAGCTTTTCCGCTTCCGGTATCACCTCTTCGAGGAAATCCACGAAGTGCTTGCGCAACTGGTCCCGGCTGATGGCGCCATATTCATCAAGATGCGCCTGCACATCCTCGAGCGACATGGATTCGGTCGAACCCGGCAGACCCATTGTCACATTGCGGCCGAGCTGCTTCTTCTCGTCCTCGCTCATTGCCGCCACCCGGCGTCCTGCCTCGTCGGCAATGGCATTGGTGTAGTCGGCCGGAGCGCCCGGGCGCTTCAGAATATAGATGTCGAAGGCCGCGAAATCATTGATGTCGAAGCGCATGCACGAGCCGCCATTGGGCACGGTCCAGCGCAGGTCGGTCCGCGTCCAGTCGAGCACCGGCATGAAATTGTAGCAGATCACTTCCATGCCGCTTTCAGCCAGGTTGCGCATGGAAATCTTGTAATTGGCAATGTGCTCGCGCCAATTGCCCTTCTGCTTCTTGATGTCCTCGCTGACCGGCAGGCTTTCCACCACATCCCAGGTCAAGCCCGATGGCGTGCCGTCCTTGCGGGTTGCGATTTCCTTATAGCGCTTGGCGATTTCCTCCGGTGTCCAGACAACGCCATTGGGCACATGGTGCAGCGCACTGACGACGCCGGTGGCACCGACCTGCGTAATATCGTCGATGCTGCAAAGGTCCTTGGGGCCGAACCACCGCCAGGTCTGTCGCAAGTCGAAACTCCGTTCTTGTATGGTAGATCGGTGCTAGCACATTTCGCGTAAGAGAACTCTAGTCGTTGGCAAGCTTTATGAGGGTTTCCACATGGCAAGGCGTGCCCTCGCGACACCAGCAGGCAAGGTTCTGGCCTTTGAGCGCGCTGCGAATCTTTTCAAGCGATGGCCGCGGCCGGTCGGCCTCGATCTCGCCGCGCATCCAGCGCCCGTACCGCGCCACGGCCTCGGCCTGCGCAGCCGCCCGGTCGAGCCCCGTTTCCTCGGCCACGGCATCGATGGTGAAAGGATTTCCCCAAGGCCCCGGCCGCGCCACGGAATGTGCCGGCAGCCCATTGATCGCCTTCGAAATCGCCTGCAAATCGAAACCCGCCCGCCGCGACAGAACAATCCGCACAGGTCTCATTTCCGCATCTCCCGGTCGAAAACGAACTTCGGCATTTCCCACTTGAACATGATGGACAGCACGCGCAGCGGCAGACCGACGCCCAGTGCCAGCAGCACCACCAGGTCCGGCTGCCACCCAGCCTTGATGCCGAGATAATAGATTATGCCCGTCACGATGGAGACCGTCGCATAGAGCTCGCCCCGAAAGACCAGCGGCACATCGTTGCACAGCACATCGCGCATGATGCCGCCGACGATCCCCGTCACCATGCCGGCCACAATGACAATGATCGGATGTTCCATCGTTTCCATGGCAATATTGCAGCCGACAACCGTGAAAACCACCAGGCCCAGCGCGTCGAGCAGCAGGAACGGCCAGCGCAGCCGGTGGACGACGCGTGCCGCAGCGATAGTCAGCAGCGCCGCACCGCAACACAGCACCAGAATATAGGGATTGTGCACCCAATAGAGCGGGTAATGATCGAGAAACACGTCGCGCGCCGTGCCCCCGCCCAGCGCCGTAATGCAGGCGATGAGACAGACGCCGAACCAGTCCATATTGCGCCGCCCCGCAGCGAGGGCCGCCGACATCGCATCGGCGGTGATGGCGACATAAAACATCATGGTCAGCATGGAAAAATCCTGGCGGCTGGTCGAAACCGGGTTGTCGCCGCCACGTTACAGAAGCACCACTGGCCGTCCAGACCCGAGAAGGATTTGTCCCATGCGCCAGCCGAAAACCGTTCGCGCCCTCGAAGCCTTCGGCCGCGTCCGTCTCTCCGAAAACTTCTTCATGCGCGACTTTTTGTATTCGGAAATCGCCGTCATCAATGGCTTTCAAAACCTGCCCGACGATCCCGACCTCGCCATCGCCGCGGGCAAGCGCCTTTGCGAAGATCTGCTCGAACCGTTGCAGGCAAAATTCGGTCGCATCTCCGTGCGCTCGTCCTACCGCTCGCCCGAGGTCAACCACTTCGGCAATGTCAACAAGCTCAACTGCGGCAGCAATGACAGCAACTTTGCCGGCCACATCTGGGATCGCCGCAACGCCAGCGGGCGCATGGGCGCCACCGCCTGCGTGATCGTCAACCGCTTCATCCCCTACTATGAGCGGACTGGCGACTGGGAAGCCATGGCTTGGTGGGTGCACGATCACTTGCCCTATTCCGATATGGAATTCTTCCCCAAATTCGCGGCATTCAACCTGCAATGGCAGGAAGATCCGAAGCGCGGCATCTACAGCTTCATTCCACCCCGCCGCGGCCGCCTCACCGGGCCCGGCAAGCCCAACTGGGCCAGCCGGCATGACGAGGCCTATGCGGCGATGCTCGAGGAGATCGGCTAGAGGAAGTCCGCCCGATGCGGCGTGAACACGTCCACCAGCCGCCCCTTCTCCAGCGCCACAACGCCATGCACGAGACCCGAGGGCACGATGAAGCTGCCACCCTGCCCGATGATCTGCGTCTTGCCGTCGATGGTCACCTCAAAGCTCCCCTCGGCCACATAGCTCACCTGGATATGCGGGTGGCTATGCAACGCGCCGATGGCGCCCTTTTCGAAACCGAATTCGACCTGCATCACTTCCGGCGTATGGATCAGCACACGGCGGGTATTGCCCGGCGCCAGCTCGGTCCATTCGGTCTCGTTGGGTTGGGCGAAAAACTTCTGTTCGGTCATGAAATCACCTTGCGAGCCAGCCGCCATCGACAGGAATGACCGCGCCATGCATGTAGTTGGAAGCGGGAGCGAGCAAGAAGACCGCCGCATCGCCGATGTCGGACGGCACACCCCAGCGTCCCGCCGGAATACGGCCGAGAATAGCGCTGGATCGATCGGGATCGTTGCGCAGCGCCTCGGTATTGTTAGTCTCGATATAACCCGGCGCAATGGCATTCACATTGATGCCCTTGGCCGCCCATTCATTGGCGAGCAGCCGCGTAATGCCGAGCACACCGCTCTTCGAAGCCGTATAGCTCGCCACTCGAATACCGCCCTGAAAGCTCAACATCGAGGCGATATTGACGATCCGCGCCGCCCGCCCTGTCTCAATGGCCTTGCGGCCGAGGGACTGGGCCAGGAAGAACATCGTCTTCAAATTGATGTCCATCACCTGGTCCCAATCGGCCTCGGTGAAATCAACCGCATCCACGCGCTTGATGATCCCCGCATTGTTGACGAGCCCATCGACCGGACCGTGCTGCTCCCAGGCACGGTCGAACATGGCCTGGGCTTCCCTGGTCGAACCGAGATCGGCACGCACCTCGGCAAAGTCGGCACCCTGCCCCGCCATGAGCGAGGCCGTTTCTTCCATGGACGAGCGGCCAACTCCGATCACCCGTCCCCCGGCCCGGCCAATGGACAGGGCAATGCCCTGCCCGATGCCGGTATTGGCGCCAGTGACCATCACGGTCTTGCCCAGAAGGCTGAATGCGCCGAGATCCATCAGCGCAGCTCTTCCATCGGCACCTTTTCGGCGTCCGTATAGTCGATATTGTCCCCCGCCATCGCCCAGATGAACGTATAGGCGCCAGTGCCGGCCCCACAATGAATCGACCATGGCGGTGACAAAATTGCCTGTTCATTGCGCACGATCATGTGCCGCGTCTCGTCCGGCTCACCCATCAGGTGCACCACAAAAGCGTCGGGCTTGAGGTCGAAATAGAGGTAGGCCTCCATGCGCCGGTCATGAACGTGGGCGGGCATGGTGTTCCACACCGAACCCGGCGCAAACTTGGTCAGGCCAACCACGAGCTGGCAGCTCTTGAGGCTGTTCGTGTACTGAAAGATCGACCGTTCATTTGCCGTTTCGGCGCTGCCCATATCGAGCCGCTTGGCGCCCGACTGCTGCAGCAGCGTAGTCGGATGCGATGCATGGGCCGGAGCGCTCAACAGATAAAACTTCGCAGCGGCGCCACCAAAGCGCACATCCTTCGACCCCATGCCAACATAGAGCATGTCCTGCGATCCCACGGCATGCGCCGTGCCATCGACCGTGATCGTGCCGGCCTCGCCGATATTGACGGCGATCAGCTCGCGGCGATCGAGGAAATTCGCCGTCCCGGTCGGCTTGATGGTTTCAAGCACGAGTTCCCGGCCGACCGGCACCGCGCCGCCAACCGCCATGCGGTCATAATGCGTATAGGTCCAGCGCACCGCGCCATCGGCAAAAAGATCGTCGATCAGGAAATTTTCGCGCAATTCACCCGTGCCCATGCCGGCGGCCCCTGCGGGGTCGATGGCAAAACGGATGTCGAATTCGGTGCTCATGGTTTCTCCGGCAAATGTCGTGGAGTTGGCAATTCAGTGTTCCTCGCCCTGCTCGGCAAGGCGGGCACGATAGCGATCCTGGCTGCGCGAAAGATGATCGCGCATGGCCTCGCGCGCGCTGTCGGCATTCTGCCCCGATATGGCGAGCATGATGCGCTTGTGCTCCTCGTGCAGCCCCGCCTGATAGTCATAGGTCAGCACGCTTTCCGTGCCCCAAGGCGAGGCCACGTCGCAGGGAATAGTCCGGCTCCCCAGCGCGTCGAGCACTTCGATATAGAAGGGATTGTTGGTCGCCGCGGCGATAGCCCGGTGAAAGGAAAAATCGGTCTTGCCGGTAGGATTGCCCGATTTCAACAGCCGCCCGAACTCGTTCCATGCCTCCTGGATAGCCGCCTCCTGGCTATTGCTGCGCCGCAGCGCGGCAAGGCCGGCGGCTTCGATCTCGATCCCCATCCGCACTTCGAGCACGTTGAGCGCCACCGAAATCTTGTTGGACGTCTCCCCGCCGATCGCGGTGAAGGCACTGGCCGCATTGGCCATCACGAACACCCCCGCCCCTTGCCGCGGCTGCACGGTGCCATCGGCGGCAAGCGCCGCGATGGCTTCGCGCACGACCGTCCGGCTGACGCCGAAATGCACGGTCATCTGGCTTTCTGTCGGCAGCTTCTCGCCCGGCCCGAACTCGCCCGAGCCGATGCGCTTGCGCAGCGCATCGACGACCATTTCGGCGAGTTTGGGCTTTCGGGCCGGTGGGGCGAAATCGACGAGAGACATGGTGTTCTACCGGAAGAGGCTCGGCAGCCAAAGCGAGAGTGCGGGAATATAGGTGACGA
Organism: Devosia sp.; assembly: GCA_035565515.1. Classification (GTDB taxonomy): domain Bacteria; phylum Pseudomonadota; class Alphaproteobacteria; order Rhizobiales; family Devosiaceae; genus Devosia. Next base: position 4,793 of record DATMSG010000220.1, on the reverse strand, counting down.
GACCCAGCACGATGAGACCGGCGGTGTAGAACGGCCAGACGCTTCTCATCGCCTCCCACACCGTGATCTTGCCCACGGCGGCGGCAACGAATTGCACCGGCCCCAGAGGCGGCGTGTTAAGGCCAATGCCGAGATTGAGGACCATGATCACGCCGAAATGCACGGGGTCGACCCCAAAGGCGCTGACCATGGGCAGGAAGATGGGGGTAGTGATGACGATCAACGGCCCCATATCCATGAAGGTGCCAAGAAGCAGCAGCATGACATTGATGAGCAACAGCACCATCAGGGGGTCGGTCGTCAGCTGCGAAATGGCCTCCGTCAGGATCGGCGCAACCTTGAGATAGGCCATGAGCCAGCCAAAGGAGGCCGCGGCCCCGATGATGAAAAGAACCATCGAGGTGGTGCGCACCGCCCCTGTGACGCAATGCACGAATTCCCGCCAGCCCATCGACCGATAGACCAGCAGCGTGACCAGCAAGGCGTATATCACGGCAATGCACGAGCTTTCCGTCGCCGTGAATATGCCGGAGCGCACGCCGCCGAAAATGATGCCGATCAGCATCAGGCCGGGAATGGAGATCAGAAAATACTGCAGGGCCTTGGAAAAGCCCGGAAATGGCTCGGTGGGATAGCCGCGTTTCACCGCCACGATATAGGCGGTAATGCTCAACGCCAGCGCCAGCAGCAGACCCGGAATGATACCCGCAGTAAACAGATCGGCGATGGAAATGCGCCCGCCGCCCGAAAGCGAATAGATGATCATGTTGTGGCTCGGCGGCAGCAGCAGCGCGATCAGCGCGGCCATCGAGGTGACGTTCACGGCATAGTCAGCGCCATAACCGCGCGCCTTCATCTGCGGGATCATGATGCCGCCCACGGCCGCGGCCTCAGCCACTGCCGAGCCCGAAATGCCGCCAAAAAGCGTCGAAGCGGCCACATTGACCTGCCCCAGACCGCCACGCACATGGCCGATAAGCGAGCCCGCAAACTGGATGATGCGGGCCGCAATACCGCCGCGCATCATCAGATCGCCAGCGAAGATGAAAAAGGGAATGGCCAGCAGCGTGAAGGCGGAAACGCCGGAATTGAGCTGCTGAAACACCACGATTGCCGGGCGGCCGATATAGACCACGGTCGCAAAGCTGGCGATGCCGAGACAAAAGGCGATGGGCGTACCCACCAGCATGAGCGCCGTGAAGACGCCGAAAAGAACCCAATATTCCATAGTGTCCTCAGTCCGCCGTCATTGCGGCATCGGTCTCGACGCCGTCCACGTTCTCGCCCGCCAGACGCAGCAAAATGCGCTCCAGCGAGAACAGACACATCAGGACGCCGGAAATGACGATCGGAAGATAGGTGAAGGTTTGCGGCAGACCGACGACCGGAATGCGCACGGTCCAGCCGCGCAAAGCCAATTCGCCGCCGTAAAAGACCATGCCCGCGGCGAAGGCAAAAATGGCGATGTCACTGATCGCGCGCAGCCACGGCTTGGCGCCGGGTGGCAGCACATAGAGCAGGACATCAAAGCCCATATGGAAGTTTTCCCGCACGCCAATGGCGGCACCGAGGAAAATGAACCAGCTCATGATCATGATCGACGCCGCTTCGGTCCATGGCGGCGAGGAATTGACGACAAAGCGCATATAGACCTGATAGGCGACGATAGCCGTCATCGCCACAAGTCCAAAGCCGGCAATCCAGAGCGAGCCAGTCGAGAGCACGCGCGTTGCGGCGCCCATCTTCAAAAGCCGGTCTCTCATCGAAATTCTCCCCTGCGAAGGTCCGGGCCAGCCTCGAAGGCCGGCCCGGTTTCACATCAGCCTTCAGTGGCCTGGATGCGCGCGACCAGATCCTGCAGGGCCGGATCGGTGACGTACTTTTCGTAGACCGGCTTCATCGCTTCGATGAAGGGGGCCTTGTCCACCGTGTTGATGGTGGCGCCGAGCGCTTCCACCTTGGCCTTGGATTCGACTTCCTTGGCCGTCCAGAGTTCACGCTGGATGGCGACGGATTCCTTGGCGGCCTCGCGGAAGAGAGCCTGATCTTCAGGGGTAAGGCCGTCCCAGACGACCTTGGAGATCACCAGGACCTCCGGCACCATCAGGTGTTCGTCGAGCGAATAATACTTGGCGACCTCGGCGTGGCCGGCAGTGTCATAGCTCGGATAGTTGTTTTCGGCGCCTTCGATAACGCCGGTCTGGATAGCCGAGTAGACTTCGCCATAGGGCATCGGGGTGGCATTGGCACCGAGCGCGCCGACCATGTCGACGAAAATGTCCGACTGCATGACGCGGAATTTCAGGCCCGCCATGTCGTCCGGGGAGTTGATCGGCTTTTCGCTATTGTAGAACGAGCGGGCACCGCCATCGTAGAAGGCGAGAGCCACGACATCCACCGCATCGAAGGCCTTGAGGATTTCCTCGCCGATCGGCCCGTCGAGCACATTGTGGAAGTGGTCGGCGGAGCGGAAGATATAGGGCAACTGGGTGACCGTCGCCTCCGGCACCTGCGTACCAAAGGCACCGATCGAGATGCGGTTCATGTCGATCACGCCGAACTGGGTCTGTTCGATCGTGTCGGCTTCCTGGCCCAACTGGGCGGAGTGGAACACTTCCACTGAATAGCGGCCATCGGTCTTGGCACTCAGCGGTTCGCCGAACTTCTTGACCGCTTCGACGGTCGGGTAGCCATCGGGATGGGTATCCGACGAGCGCAGCACCGTCTGGGCGCTGGCGGCCGAAACCATAAACGAAGTCGCGATGACGGCCACAGCCGCCATCTTTGGCAGATGAAACATTGGTGTCCTCCCAAAATCCAACATGGCGGCTCCTCCACGAACCGCGCATGCCTGGCCGGGCTGAACCGGCCATCGGACGCTGCCTCTTGCATGAGCCGGCGCCATGACTGAAACTGGTATGGAAGACGAAGTGACAAGTCAACATACAATTGGCTGTATGTTGTATGATGACTATCGCAAAACAAAAAAGGCACCGCGACCGGCGGTGCCTTTGCATTGAGAAAGTTTGCGGCCTCTTGGCCCCTCCCCTTGCTGTCACCCCAGAGGTGACAATCGAGGTCGGAGGCACCACCCGGGCGCAACGCCCTAGATGTGGATGGCCCCGTCACCGAGCGCCAGCGCGGCCTCGCGCACCGCTTCCGACAGCGTCGGGTGAGCATGGGTGGTGCGCGCCAGGTCTTCGGCAGCGCCGGAGAATTCCATCAGCGTCACCAGTTCATGGATCATCTCGCCGGCATTCTTGCCCACGATATGCGCGCCGAGCACGCGGTCGGTATCGACATCGGCGAGGATTTTCACAAAGCCCTGCGTCGCCAGCATCGCCTTGGCGCGGCCATTGGCGGTGAAGGGGAATTTGCCGATCTTGTAGTTGACGCCGGCGGCCTTCAACTCGTCCTCGGTCTTGCCGACGGAGGCGACTTCGGGATTGGTATAAACGACGGACGGAATGGCCGCGTAGTTCACATGGCCGGCCTGCCCCGCCAGGATTTCGGCAACCGCAATCCCCTCGTCCTCGGCCTTGTGCGCCAGCATCGGGCCGGCAATCACGTCGCCGATAGCATAGATGCCATCGACCGATGTCTTGTAGTGCCCATCGACATGCACGCGGCCGCGTTCGTCGAGCGCAACGCCGGCCAGGTCCAGACCCAGGCCTTCGGTAAACGGCTTGCGGCCGATGGCGACCAGCGCCACGTCGGCATCGAGCAGTTCGGCTTCGCCGCCCTTGGCAGGCTCGACACGCACCTTGAGCGAGCCGTCTTCCTGCTTGTCGACGCCGGCAACCTTGCTCGAGAGCTTGAATTCCATACCCTGCTTTTGCAGCATGCGCTGGAACTGGCGGGCTACTTCGCTGTCCATGCCGGGCAGGATGCGGTCGAGATATTCGACCACGGTCACCTGCGAGCCAAGGCGCGCCCAGACAGAACCAAGCTCAAGCCCGATCACACCCGCCCCGATGACCAGCAGGCGCGCCGGCACCTTGTCGAGCGTCAATGCGCCGGTCGATGTCACGACGGTCTTTTCGTCGATCTCGATGCCCGGCAGGTTGGTCGAAACCGAACCCGTGGCGATGACGATGTTCTTGGTCAGGATTTCGGTCTGCGGACCCGATTGCGGCGTCACCAGCACCTTGCCGGCGGCTGGGATGGAGCCGATGCCGCGGAAAACGGTGATCTTGTTCTTTTTAAAGAGATAATCGACGCCACCGACATTGGAAGCGACGACATCGGCCTTGTGGTTCATCATCTGCGGCAGGTTGAGAACCGGCGCTGGAATATCGATGCCCAGCGTCTTGAAACTGTGGCCGGCTTCTTCGAACAGTTCGGATGCATGCAGCAGCGCCTTGGAGGGAATGCAGCCGATATTGAGGCAGGTGCCGCCCAGCGTCGGCCATTTCTCGACCACGGCAACCTTGAGCCCGAGCTGTGCGGCGCGAATGGCGCCCACATATCCGCCGGGGCCGGAGCCGATTACTACGAGGTCGAATTGGTCTGCCATGGTTTTCAAAGCCTCAGAAAAGTTTAGCGCTGCTGTGCCAGCGCGACGCGAACGGCCAACGCCAGAAATGTAATGCCGGTCACCCGATTAAACCACCGGCCGACTCGGAAAAAGCCCTGTCGCACCGAAGGGGTCGTAAAGAAAACCGACACCAATGCGAACCAGGCAAAAAGCATAAGGCTCATGCTGCCAACATAAATAACTTTTATTTCGCCCGGCGTGTGAATGGAGACGAGCGAGGTAAAGAGCGCGAGAAAGAACAGCACGGCTTTTGGAT
>DATMSG010000219.1:0-3849 GCA_035565515.1 Devosia sp. | reverse complement strand
AAGCCGCGCGGCTAGGCCATGCGGATCGTTGCCGGTAAATTTCGCGGCAAGCAGCTGAATTCTCCGTCGGACGATTCCATTCGCCCGACGGCGGACCGCGTGCGCGAAAGCATGTTCAATATTCTGGGCTCGCGGCTCGGGCCGGTATTCGAGGGCAAGCGCGTGCTCGACCTTTTTGCCGGCACCGGGGCGCTCGGGCTCGAAGCGCTGTCGCGCGGCGCGGCGCATGTCACCTTTGTCGATATAGGCGCGGAATCGCGCGGGCTGATCCGCGATCATATCCAGGCCTTTGGTGTGGCGGGGATCACCAAACTGCTGCGCCGCGACGCGACGGGGCTCGGGACGCCCGGCACGTTCGGGCAATTCGACCTCGTGTTCCTCGATCCGCCCTATGGGCAGGGGCTGGGGGAAAAGGCGCTGGCGGAACTGGCGGCCCATGGCTGGCTGAAGCCGGGCGCGACGCTGGTCTGGGAAGAAAGCGTCGATGCGCCGGTGAGCGTGCCGGAGGGCTTCGAACTCGATGACGAGCGCCAATATGGCGCCGCCGCGGTGCGGTTTTTGAGCTTCGGGCAGGTTTAGGGCCACGCTCTCTTGGTTCGAGGCTGCGCTAGGCTTTGCACCCTAACCATGAGGGCTAGGTTTGTTCTAGGCGGCCTTCTGCAAGCAATCGGCGCAGCGGCCGCGGATTTCCATAGTGGTGCGCTCGACCTTGAAGCCCCCGCTTTTTGCCCAGCTGCCCAGGCGTTCTTCAATCACGGCGTCGGCGAATTCGTCGACCTTGCCGCAGCCCTCGCAGATGGCGAAGGCGATGAGGCCCTTGCGGTGGCAATGCATATCGGCGCAGGCGACGAAGGCATTGAGCGATTCAAGCCGATGGGCGAGGCCGCGATCGACCAGCTTTTCCAGGGCGCGATAGACCTGCAAAGGGGCGCGCAGGCCATCCCCGCGCAGCTTGTCGAGAATGTCATAGGCACTGAGCGGGCCCGTGGAGGCGGTCAGCGCTGACAGCACCAGTTCCTGATTGCGGGTGAGATCCGTCGGAATGTCGTGACTATGCGCCATGGCTTTCTCTCCTGCCGAACAATCTTGCGGTCGGTACCGTGAGCGAGACGAGGAAAATCAGCAGCGCCGCGACGACGATAGACGGTCCCGAAGCGGTATCCCAGGTCAGCGAGCCGTACAAGCCGCCGATGACGGATGCGGCGCCGAGCACGGCGGCGACGAGCGCCATGATTTCGGGCGTGGCGCTGAGGCGGCGGGCGGTGGCGGCGGGAATGATGAGCAGCGAGGTGATCAGCAAAACGCCGACGAGCTTCATGGCGATGGCGATGACCGAGGCCATGAGGAGCATGAGAAGGATGCGACTGACTTCGGGTTTGAGCCCCTCCGCTTCGGCAAGCTCGGGGCTGACCGTGGCGGCCAGCAGCGGGCGCCAGTTGATGGCGAGAATGGCGAGAATGGCGACGCCGCCGCCGTAAATGATGACAATATCTTCCATGGAGACGGCGAGAATGTCGCCGAAGAGAAAGCCCATGAGATCGATGCGGACCTGGGTGAGGAAACCGACAAGGACGAGGCCGACGGCGAGCGAGGAATGGCTCAAAATGCCGAGCAGAGCATCGGTCGAGAGCGTGTTCTGGCGCTGGAGCAGCAGCAGCGCGCCGGCAACGAGGGCGGCGACCGCGAAGACGCCAAGGGTCATATTGATGGACAGAAGGATCGAGATGGCGACCCCGAGCAGGGCCGAATGGGCCATGGTATCGCCGAAATAGGCCATGCGGCGCCAGACGACGAAACAGCCGAGCGGGCCGGTGACGGCGGCAAGGCCAACCCCGGCGACGAGGGCCCGGGAGAAGAAATCAGTGAGCATGGGGAGCGCTCCATTCGGTCTTCAATGCTTGCCGGGTACGGCCGATCTGTCCGTCATCCGCCATGATTATGCCCCGCATGATCGTGGTGGTGTTCGTGGGTGCCATGCTTGCCGACCACGCAGCCGTCTTCGTGGTGTTCGTGATCGTGATGATGCTCGTAGATGGCGAGGGTTTCGGCGGCGCGGGTGCCGAAAAGGGCGAGATATTCGGGGCTGCGTTTGACGGCGGCGGGGGTTCCGCGGCAGCAGACATGGCCGTTGAGGCAGATGACGGTGTCGGTTTCGGCCATGACGACGTGGAGATCGTGGCTGATCATCAATATGCCCGCTCTCGTGGTGTCGCGAATCTGGCGGATCAGCTCGTAAAGCGCCACTTCGCCGGAAAAATCGACGCCCTGCACGGGCTCGTCGAGAACCAGCAGGTCGGGCCTGCGGATCATGGCGCGGGCAAAGAGCACGCGCTGGAATTCGCCGCCGGACAGTTCCTGCACCGCAGCGTGGAGCAGACGGCTGGCGCCGACGGCGGCGAGGGCATCTTCGATTTCGGAACGGGGAAAACGGCCGGTCAAGGTCATCAGGCGCTCGACCGTCAGGGGGAGCGTCCAGTCGATGCTGAGTTTTTGCGGCACATAGCCGATCTTGAGGCCGGGTTTGCGCGAGACCGTGCCCATGGACGGCTTCAGCACGCCCGTCGCCATCTTGGCCGTGGTCGATTTGCCCGAGCCATTGGGGCCGATCAGCGTGACGATTTCGCCGCGCGCGATGGAGAGGTCGACGCCCTCGACGAGAACGCGGCCGCCGCTTTTCACACCGGCATTGGTGAGCGTGATGAGCGTTTCGCCCTTCATGCGCATGTCCATGAATGTTTCCACAAGTGCACTTGACGCTGTCATTTACGTTATAGCATAACACTGCCGCAAGCGTAATAACATAACATATCGTTCGCGATATGCTGCCCACAAGAGGTGCCTCTATGAACCGGCTCATCCCCTTTGCCACCCTCGCGAGCCTGCTTTTGACCGGGACCGCTATGGCGGCGCCGAACGTCGTGGCGTCTACCAAACCCGTGCATTCGCTGGTTGCGGCGGTGATGGCCGGGGTTGGCGAGCCCGCCCTGATCGTCAAGGGCGCGGCTTCCCCCCATACCTATTCGCTGCGGCCCTCGGACGCTTCGGCGCTCGAAAGTGCCGATATCGTGTTCTGGACCGGGCATGGCATGGAATTGTTCCTTGCCGATGCGCTCAAGACGCTGTCGACCAAGGCGGAGACCGTGGAACTGGCGGAATCGCCGGGGATCGAACTCCTGCCCATGCGCGAAGGCGGAGCTTTCGAGCCGCATTCCCATGGCGATGAGGATCATGACCATGAGGGGCACGGCCATGATGATCATGACGGAGAGCATGACCACGCGCATGAGCACGAAGAAGGGGACATGCATTTCTGGCTCGACCCGGAAAATGCCAAGCTGATGGTGGCCAATATTGCCCAGGTCTTGAGCAAGGCCGATCCGGACAATGCGGCGACCTATAATGCCAATGCGGAAACCGAGATTGCTGCATTGGGGGCACTCGAAACCGAGATCGCCGCGACTTTGGCAGGGGTAAGGGAAAAGCCGTTCATCGTCTTCCACGACGCCTATCAATATTTCGAGAAGCGCTTCGGGCTCGAGGTTGCCGGTTCGATCACGGTTTCGCCCGAGGCCATGCCCGGGGCGGCGCGGGTCGATGAACTGCGCAACAAGGTGAGCGAACTGGGTGCGACCTGCGTCTTTGCCGAACCCAATTTCGAGCCGGCCATCGTGAAGACCATTGTCGAGGGCAGCACGGCCAAGGCCGGTGTGCTCGATCCCGAGGGGAGTGCGCTGGCCGAAGGGCCGGGGCTCTATGGCGATCTGCTGCGCGGGATCGCGGCGGGGCTGGTGGACTGCCTGGGATAGGCGTTTCCCACCCCTGGCGGTGTCATGCCCGCTTTCGCGGGGA
>DATMSG010000218.1:0-2266 GCA_035565515.1 Devosia sp. | reverse complement strand
GGGATCGCGCTGGTGGCAACAGGTCAGAATTCGGACCAGTCGTCCTTCACCGCGGCATTACCCTGGGTGAGATAGGCCGAGGCTGCCTGCCTGACCTTGCCCTGCAGGGCCGCAACCCCGCTCGGGCGAGCCGCCGGACTGGGCTTGGCTGCCACCGCAGCGCGGGCGGCGCGGGCGGAATCGATGGTGAAGACATCGACGATCCGGTCGAGTTCGGTGGCCTGGCTCTCGGTCTGCTCGATGGCCGCATTAACCTCTTCGACCAGGGCCGCGTTGTGCTGGGTCATCTCGTCCATCTGGCGGACGGCGGTATTGACCTCGGCGATGGCCGAAGCCTGTTCGCGGCTGGCGCCGGCAATATCGTCGAGCAGCGCGGTATTGGCCCGCACCGCATCGAGCATGGCGGCCAGCTTGCCGGCGGCATCGGCCACCAGTTTCGAGCCGCTGCCCACTTCCTGGGCGCTCTGTTCGATCAGCACCTTCACATCCGCCGATGCCGTTGCCGCCGATTGCGCCAGGCGCCGCACTTCGACCGCGACCACGGCAAAGCCCTTGCCCGCTTCGCCCGCCCGCGCCGCCTCGACCGAGGCATTGAGAGCCAGCAGATTGGTCTGGAAGGCGATGTCGTCGATCATGCCGATGATATTGGAGATCTTCGAGGACGACTGGGTGATGCGCGTCATGGCCGCATTGGCTTCCTGCATCACCACGCCACCCTCTTCGGCCGAGCGCGACACGAGTCCGGCCTTCTGGCTGGCATCTGCCGCCTTGCGGGCATTTTCGGTGACCGTCTGGGCCAGCTGTTCCATCGAGGCGGAGGTTTCTTCAATGGTCGCCGCCTGGCGGGTGGTGCGTTCGGACAGGTCATTGGCACCGGACAGGATTTCCCCGGTTGCCGCTTTCAGCGCACTCGAGGTGCCGCGCAACTGGCCGACGATATCGGTCAATTTTTCGGCCACCGCATTGGTGTCGGCCTTGAGCTGGGCGAAGGCGCCGCGGTGATCGCCGGTCATGCGGCGGCTGAGATCGGTATTGGCGAGCGCGCCGAGAACTTCGGTCGTTTCGCTCAGGCCCTTTTCCACGCTCTCCACCAGACCATTGACCGAGCTGGCAAGGCTATTAAGCTCGGCATCGGGGAACTTTGCCGGCACGCGGTGCGAGAAATCGCCTTCGACGGCGGCATCGACCACCTGGCCGAAGGCCTGCTGCAATTCGCCCATCATGGCGCGGCGGCCATCCTCGTCGCGAATGATGCGGGCAGCCTCCGCCTCGGTCATCTGCGCCACTTTCAGCCCGTTTTCACGGAAGACCTCCACCGAACGCGCCATGGCGCCGATTTCGTCGCTGCGTTCCGTGCCTTCGATGGCGATGTCGAAGCGGCCATCGGCCAGGTCCACCATCTGCTGGTTGAGCCTGTTGACGGGCTTGGTAATGCTGCGCCCGATCAGCCAGCCGGCACAGCCGAGCAGGACGATGACGCCGGCGGCGATGCCGCTTATGGTGACGGTGTTCTGCCAAAAGATGGCGTCGATATCGGTCTGCAACACGCCGGTACCCACGGCCCAGCCCCAGGGCGCAAAGTTCTGGACATAGGTCAGCTTGTCGACTTCCACATCGTCGCGGGCAAAGCCGAAGGTGGTGAAGATCGAACCCTGCAGGCGCGCGCCATCGGTATATTCTTCGATGAAGCGCTTGCCGTTCGAATCGGTCTTGTCCCGCATATTGGTATCGACCACATCGGGATTGGTGTTCACCAGCATGACATAGTCGTGGCTGACGACGAAAATGTAGTCGTCGCCCGAATAGCGGATGGCGCTGATGGCGCGGCGGGCTTCGGCCTGCGCCTCTGCGATCGTCAGCTCGCCGCTGGCGACGCGTGCATTGTAGTCATCGAGCAGGGTGACGGCCGATTCGACGACGCTCTTGATCTCGGTCTTTTTCAGATCGATCAGATTGCTGTGCATGTTGGAGAGCTGGAACGCGGCCAGAGCGACGAAGCCCAGCACGAAAAGCACCAGCAGCGTGGTCATGCGCCGGGAAATGCTGCCGGCCAGTATATTGAACATCTTGAGAGCCACTACAATGAAACAAGGTCTGAAATGGCTTGACCCGGCCAGACTGAAAATGCCGGCGGCCGCAAGCGGCCGCATGCCATCAGATTCTTCGTCCCGGTCTCGCCCCCGCCCGCACTATGTCGATGGCATGGTTAAGATAACGACAAGACAGGCGCCCAATGGGAACGCGCATGAAAAAAGGCCCGGCTGAT
>DATMSG010000217.1:0-20489 GCA_035565515.1 Devosia sp. | reverse complement strand
CCGGCACGCCGCCGAAGCGTATGCCCGTGACACCGGTGAAGTCGAGCTCGCCAATCCTGACCCAGTTGCCGCCGGCGGCCGGGCCCGTATCGGGCAAGGCATAGAGATTCCGGGGCGCGACGGGCAAAGAGACCTTTGCCGAATCCGAGAAAACCAGGTTTCCGTCCGTGCCGCGCACTGCCACCCGGTAGCTTTGATAGGCGCCAGAGGGCAGCGTGATCGTCGGCGTGCCCAGACCCGTCGCCTCGCCGGGATCGAGCGGAACGAAACCGGAGCGGTCCTTGCCCCAGATATATTCTACGGCATTTTCAGCCACCACCGAGAGCGTGAGGGCCTGGCCGTTGTCGAGGATACTGCGCGGATGCGAGACGATGACGGCGGGCGCGCTGGCACGGGTCACCGTGAGCGTGATCTGGCGCGTCTGCGCCCCGCTCGATGAACGGACCTCGACCGCGATGGTATTGTCGCCATAGGAAAGGGCGATGGGCTGCGATGCCTGGCCGGAGGCCACCGCCTGGCCGTTGATGGTGATCCCGGGCCCATAGCGCAAGGCCGTCGGCGTCAGGGTGATCTGGGCCACCTCATCGGGAACGGCCACGCTGTAGTGGCTGGCATATGAATTGAACGCCGGCGACAGCTGGCCGGACGACGGCGCGAGCCCGGAAAGCAGCGTGCCCTGATAATGGCGGGGCAAGGGCCAGCCGGCCGAGGTGTCCCAGGGGGTGGAAACGTATAACGTACCTTCCCCGACAAAGCCGGGCGGCATGACCGCGGTGATCTGGCTGTCGCTGTCGATCGTGGCCTCGATGTTGAGGCCGCCATAGGTCACCTCGGTGCCGGTGAAGTTCGAACCGCTTATGACAACGGTTCCACCATTTTCGGGCACGCTGGCGGGCGAAATGTTGGTGATGACCGGTGTCGGCGCCACCTCGCCATAGTGGAAGGCGCGGCGGGCGCTGCCATGGGGGGACGTCACGACGATCTCGGTCGTCCCGGCCGCGGCGGGCGGCGTCATAAAACTCAGGCTCGTGTCGTCGATGGGCGTGAACCCGACCGGCACGCCGCCGACCGTGACCGCCGTGACGCCGGCCAGGGCCCGGCCGGAGACGATGACCTCGGTCCCCCCGGTCGTCGGCACCGAGCCGACGGAAAAGCCTTGAATGACGGGCGGAGCACTGGGGCCGTCCAGCACGACCACGTCGGAGATGACCTCCTGCGCGTTCTGCCCGCGCACCTTCACGCGAAATTGCGAGCCGGCGGTGACCGAACCGGAGATGGCAAGGCGCGAACCGCCAGCCTCCACGCTGCCGTCCATCCAGGTAACATCGCGGAAGCCACCCTCGTCGGGCCGGTGGATCTGCCAGGTATAGCCGGTCGCCCCGGTGGCGATGACGGTCAATGACCCTGGCAGGCTTGGATCGGTACGGACGAGGCGCGGCTGCGATGCGATGACGACCGGCTCGACGGCAGGACGAAGAACGGTGACGGTATAGGTTCTGGCGCTGCCGTCCAGCGTATTGGAGACCTCGATCGCCACGGCGTTCGAACCGGTCTGAAGGGCAACGGGCGTGGCGGGCGGCTGGCCATTGACGGACGCCGAGAGCCAGTTCCCGGCTCTGCCGGGCGTGAAGGTGATCTCGGACACCTCGGCACCGACGCCCAGCCAATATTCACTGACATTGGGGGTAAAGGCCGGCGAGAGCGAGCCGCTGGAGGCAAACAGGGTCGCCAGTTCCGCCCCGCTATAGACATAGTAGTCGCCATGAGCCAGGCTGCCCCATGGGGAGTTGAGCTGGATTTCCACCACGCGCCTGACCGGATTGGCCGGGGCCGGCGGCATCTCGATGGAGATTTGCTCGTCGCTCTCAATGCTATAGCGAACCGCCCTGGAATCGACGGTTACGCCATTGACGCTGGATAAGCCTGTGCCGGTGATGACGACGGTATTGCCGCCCGCAACCGGACCATGGCTGGGGGCGAATGCCGTAAAGACCGGTGGCGCCGAACCGGGATCGCCGAAGGTAAAGCCCGCCTGGGCTTGAAAGCTCGTCTGGGGAGCAAGCACCGTCACATCGACGATGCCGGCGGCGGAAGCCGGTGTGATCGCCGTGATCTGCGTATCGCTGTCGACGGTAAAGCTCGGCGCTTCGCGGGACCCGAAATAGACCTTGCTCGCTCCGGTAAACCCCTCGCCCGCAAGAACGACGCTGGTATTACCTTCAACCGGGCCCATGGCAGGCGAAATGCCGGTTACCTGCATGCGGGCCCGGATGGTCAGGGTCGCAGGCTCGGAATAGACGAGCGTCCCGCCCGCCCCATGAATGGCGGCGCGATACCGCGCTCCGCTATTGGCGGGGCCGGTGGCGAAAATTTGCAGATTGGAGGCACCATAGGCCCACCATTCCGACGAATTCGGCACCATATCCGCAAAGGTGGATCCGCCGGGTTCCTGGCGCTGCCAGACGATACTGGACGCGCCGCTTGCCCGCACCGAGAAATGGGCACTGTTGTCCTGGTCGATGGTGACATCGCGCGGCTGCAGGGTCACCACGGGTTGCGCCATGGCTGGCGCGGCCGCGCCGACGAGCGATGCCAGAAGGATGCCTAAAAGGACCTTACCCGCCCTGGTTCGAGCGAAACGCGCCACATCCCCAAGGCCGCGCAACATAGTCGCGCAGAGTCGAGCAAATGCCCCCATCCGATATCGTCCCCAACGTCAGAAAACGTTGCAACAATAAAGGTTGGCGCTAACCGGAACGAGTGACGCAGCGTCTCAAATACGTGACCCGGCGTCTCAACCCGGGCCGTCGAGCGCTGATTGGCGCAGCCGGGAGGGCGTCGTTTCGAAGCGCGCCTTGAAGGCGCGCAAGAAGCTGCGCACGCTGGTGAAGCCGCAACGGGCAGCAAGGTCCTCATTGGTAAGGCCGAACGGGGCTTGCTGGAGCAGGGCGCGGGCATGGGCCAGGCGCATATTCTGGATGAGGCCCGAAACCGTGAGATCGTGGGCGGCCAGCGCGCGATAGAGCGTTGCGCGCGAACAGCCGATCGCGACAGCCAGTTCGTCGGCATCGAGCGAGGGACTGTCCAGCCGGGTCAGAATGTAGCGCTCGGCCGCCGCCAGCAGCGCCGCACTCGAGAGGCGGGCCCGGCCACCCAGCGCCATGCCGATCCTGTCGATCGTATAAAGCGTAAGCTGCACGGTCTGGTTGAGGATGAAAGCCTGATCCCTGACGTCAAGTCTGTTCATCTCGCGCGCAAGAAAGCTCATCTGGCTGGCCAGCATCGGCGCGGTTTGCGCCTGGGCCAGGAGCCGACTGACCTGTCCGGCCGAAGGCAGGCGCCGTCCGAGCGCCTTCTCCACCGCCTCGCGCTTGAGGCTCATGTGAATGCCCCGATGGCCGCCCCACTCCACCCGGGAGGGGCTGGTGGCATCGTAGACATAAAGCTGCCCGGCCCCGGAAACGGATTGCTCGCCGTTCTGGAATTCCTGGCGGCGCTGGCCAGCGAGCACGAGGCCGATATCAATGCCATCGCTGCCATCGATACTGGCCTGCCGCCTGGTGCGCTGACCCGAAACGGCATCGGAATGATAGTGGTAGAAGTCGACATCGGCGGTGATCAGTCCATCGACCCGCGCCTGAAAACCATTGGGGCCGATCTCGGCCACCTTGTCGGCCTCAAAGCCGTAAAACACCGTCTCGCGCCAGAAATCATAGCTTGCGGACGCTGGCAGCGGTTGGGTGGAAACGGAAATATGGACCGGCCGGGACGGCCGGCCGTGCGCGTCGCTTACCCGGCCATGATGGGGCACCCAGGCCCAGGTGTCCGGTGTCCAACGGTAATCAATCGCACGTTCTTTCTCGTCCATGCGCGTGTGTCCCCCAACAGCCCCTCGAAAATAGACAGACGCGGGTTCTGCTCGTCAAGGCGCGGCGGATAGGGAATCGGGCCGAGGACGGTCACGGCACCTGTCGGCGAAGCGCCTCATTCCGGCCAATGCCTTTCGCCTTCGCGGCCTCGACCCGGCTATCCGCCCGCGTGGTCATTGCCACCATGCGCGGCGATGAACATGGCGACGGCCGAACGGCGATAGGATTCGATTTCGCGCTCGTCCACGGCTCTCGCCGCGTCGAAGCGTGCGATAAGCAGGAGGTCGGACCCTTTGAAAAGCGAGGCGAACAAGCGGGCGAGAGCCAGCCACTCTGGCGGGAGGATTTCAAAGTCATCCTCTGGAAGAACACGAGCTGACAAGATTGCCCGGCAGGATTCCCGCCAGGGCCCTGCTCGAGCATCCCCTGATAATGACGGGTCGCTACCATACCGACGCCATTCTCACTCATCCGTTCTGGCACCGACTGGGACAACCACCACGAATCGCCTTCGAGGTCAGTCAGCCACAGTCTCTGTTTGAATTGGTGCGTGCAGAACTAGGGGTTGGGGTTACGACCGCATTGGCAGTGCACGTCTCACGGATCGACGATCTTGTCGTGCGCAGCATCGACGACGACATGGCCATCCGCGACGTATGCCTTTACTGGCCTCGCAGCCGTGCACTCTCGATTGCCAGCCAGATCGTCAAGACCTTCATGCTGGAGCATGCCAGCCTGCCGCCAAGCGCGCGAGCCCAGAGTGCGGGCTAGTGCGTTCGCTCGACACCACCCAATCAGGGGCGCCATGCAGGCTTAGCTGCGCTCTGGCTGATCCGGCCCCAGCGAAGCCGCGATGCGTCGCAACCAATTCGTTGCATGGCCACACTGAGGCGCAATCGGAATGTCCGATTTCGCGCACACCGAGTTTGCACCCAAACGGCGGAAATGGGGTCGACCTCAGCCATCCGCGACCTTGCCATAGTCGTCCCTCTGCGGCCGCGTCGGCCACAGGAGAAATGTAATGGGTATCTCACAATTCGACCCCGCCGCTATGGGGAGGCCTACTTGGAATGCTGGCAGGCAAGTTGGCGCCAAGCGCTTTAAAAGTTCAACAGATTTGGTCAATCCGCTTCTTTCTTGATCGGGAAGGCCGAATGCGTGACCGGGCGCTCTGCGACTTCGCGATCGACAGCAGGCTTCGAGGCTGCGATCTGGTGAAGATTGGCACGCTGGCGACTGGACCTGCCATCCGCACTGAACCGATGGTGATCCAGCAGAAGGCGGGAAGGTCCGTGCAGTTTGAATCACATCAGACACGAGAGCCAGCCTCTTCGCTTGGCTCAAGCGAAGAGGCAGCAGTGTCGAAGATTTTGCATTCCCCAGCTTCTCAGTCCGTCTCCGAATGAACAGCCTTCATAGCTTCGACACCTAGGCCGTCTCGCCGGCAAGCAGGTAGAGGTCAAGGCACACACGGTCCTTGGCCGCTTCTCCGTTCAGGCGATTGAGGATCATCGTACCGGCTTCACGGCCGATCTGGATGGTATCTACGGCGACCATTGAGAGGCGCGGCGAAAGACCAATGGCACTATGCCGATCCCCGAAGCCAAGTATGCCGACCTCGCCGGGGATGGAGCGTCCTTGCGCGAGTGCCTCGATCAAGGCGCCCGTGGCGAGCAGGTCATTGGCGCAGAATACGCTATCAAAGGCGACACCACTGGCCTGCAGCTGACGAAAAGCCCTGCGGCCATCCTCGATGCTTTCGACCCAGTCGACAACGACATTGCCGGCCAGATCGATGCCGTACTCGCCAAGTCGCCGGACGAAGCCCTGCAGGCGAAGCTTGCCGCGGCCGCCGCCACGGCCGATGAAGGCCGGACGCCTATATCCCTGCTTGGCAAGATGATTGGCGGCGAGGCTGCCAGCATCGACATTGGAAAAGGCCACCAGCATATCGATGGGGTCGCGCGTGTTGGCCCAACTCTCCACGATTGGGATGTTGAGATCGCGCAGCATCTGCCGGTTTTCTTCCAGCTCGATCACGCCGGTGAGAAACACGGCCGCGGGGCGCAGGGCGCGCAGCGACTGAATGGCGGACAATTCGCGCGAGTAGGAATAGGAGGTCTGCCCGACCAGCATCTGCAGACCATGATCTTCGATGACCTCCGCACAGGCTCGGGCGGCCTGGGTATATTGCTGGCTCATCAGGTTCGAGACGAAGACGGCCACGATGCTGGATCGGCCGGTACGCAGGGCGGACGCGTGTGGATTGGACCAGTAACCGGTCTCCTGCACGACGGCCAGGATGCGATCGCGTGTGGTTTCAGAGACCAGCTTGGGGTTGCGCAAGGCGCGGGAAACGGTGATCGGAGACACACCGGCAATTTGCGCAACCTCTTCGATGCGGACCGGCTTGGCGCGGCCGGCCGGCGAGGCGGATTCCGCCGGCTGAATGCGCACCACATCGTCAAAAGAGTGGGCGATCAGATCATTGAACATATTGCCCACCCCCAAAATCTATTCGATTAGCAAGCCGACCTGAACGAGACAATCGCCGGCTTGGCAATCGGTATGCAGGCGCCGTGACAGCACTACGCCGCCGACAGGGAAGTGCAGGGTTTCTTCAGGCAAATCAAGCCTTTCGAAATCATGGTACCAGCCGGCAATGGCGCCGGCCTCGACCCGGTCGCCCACGGCAACAGCCGGCTCAAACCAGCCTCGGCGGGTGGCATAGATAGCCTGCTCGTGGCTCGACAGCGCCAGGAGGGTCATAGTCTGGTTTTCCAGCGGGCCACGCGAGAGAACCGGCTTTTCGCAGATGCCCATGGCCATGAGCACATTGTCGATGGCCTGAGTGGTGATGGCCATGGACTGTTTCGTCGCCGTACCGCCGCCGCCGAATTCACCGCTGAGACCGATGGCGCCGGCACGGGCGGCTGCGGCCATGGACGTGGGGGCCGTAGCGCCGTTTTCGGCAATGAAGCCATAGGGCAGAGCCATTGCCCGCATCAGTCGGGTGGCCTCGGTAAACTGCTCGGGCGGCCCCTGGCGCTCGATCAGGGCGCAGAGCAGATGCTCCATTGAGGTGCCCCCGGAATGGAGGTCCATGACCACGTCATGCTTTGGAAACAGGACATGCTCGAGGAAATGGGCGATGCGCTGGGTAGGAGTGCCATTGGCGTCACCCGGAAAGGCACGGTTGAGATTGCCTTCGTCGAGCGGGGAGCGACGACGGGCCGCCATGACGGCCGGGGCATTGGCAAAGGGAATGATGGTAACCGAGCCGCGGATATGGGCCGGCTCGAGCAGGCGTGCCAGACGCGCCAGCGAGATCTCGCCTTCATATTCGTCGCCGTGATTGCCCGCCATGAGCAGGAGGCTCGGACCGTCGCCATTGCGAATGCGGACAACGGGAACCTTCACCTGGAAATAGGGGGAGCGGTCGACGGAAAACGGAAAGGACAGGAAATGTGTCGACTTGCCGTCGGCGTCGAGGTCGAGATCGTGGAAAATGCCGGTATGCATGGAAGCTGCTCTGAAAGAGAGGCGGGCGGCGGCCGAGGGACTACCGCCGCCCCGGGGTCAAACGTAGGCGATTGCCGTCATTTCGACCCGAAGGTCAGGATCGGCGAGCCGTGCTTCGTAGCAGGCACGCGCCGGCGGGTTGGCCGGGTCGATCCAGGCGTCATAGACAACGTTGAGCGCGTCGAAGTCGATGATGTGGGGCAGCAACACCGTCACCGAGAGCAGCTTCGACTTGTCGCTGCCGGCCTGGGCGAGAAGCGTCTCGATCTTGGCCAGGATTTCGCGGGTCTGCTGCTCGAGTGAAGACTTGCGGTTGTCGGCCACCTGGCCGGCAATGTGCACGATGCCATTATGGACAACGGCCTGGCTCATGCGCGGGCCGACTTCAAAGCGCTTGGTCGTCATGGGAGCGGTCTATTCCTTAGAGCATGTTGGGAACGGTGGAGGCTTCGCCGAAGAACTCAACCTGGAGCGCATCGAGCTTGCCGTTGAGGCGGTTGAAGAACAGGTCGGTGTTCAGCCACTGCAGCAGATTGTGCTCGCCCTGATTGACGGCGATATGGGCCGGCGACTGGCGGATGCGGAACTTCAGTTCGAGATCGGCAGCGTTCTGGGCATTGGCGACGATGACGCTGTTTTCGGCGAAATATTGGGTCTGGCCGGCCGAATAGGCAGCCAGGGCACTGGCGGCGTCTTCGAAGCGCACGATATTGGCGCCGGGGGCGTTGTCGGTCAGCCAGACGTCGAGCGTGGTGCCGCGGGCAACGGCGATGGAGGCACCGGCCATGGCTTCGACCGTGTCAAAGCCGGGGGCAGCGACAGAACCGAAGACGCCAAGATCGGTTGCAACATAGGGCGCGGTGAACATCACCTGCTGGGCGCGTTCCGGGGTGGCGCCGGCAGCGGCGATCATGATGTCGATTTGGTCCGACAGCAGGCTCGGAATACGGGCCGCGCCGGTGACTTCGACGATCTGCAGCTCGACGCCGAGATCGGCGGCAACCAGCTTGGCAAGGCCGATATCGAAGCCGGCCAGCTCACCCGCGCCGTCGCGAAATCCCCACGGAGCCGAGTCGGCCAGGACGCCGATACGCACGGTGCCGTTGTTGAGGATATCGTTGAGTTTGTCGGCGAAGGCGCTGACCGGAGCCAAGGCCATCAGGCCCACGGCGGCGGCTGCGAAGGCAGTCTTGAAGTTCATTTTCTCTTTCCCTTGGGTAGTCACTTGGTGGAGCTGATGAAATTCTTCAGCTCCGAGGTCGCCGGATTGGCGAAGAGCTCGGCAGGTGCTCCCTGTTCATGCACCTTGCCGGCATGCATGAAGACGATCTTGGACGCGACATTGCGTGCAAAGTTCATCTCATGGGTGACGAGGATCATGGTCATGCCCTGGCGGGCCAGATCCTCCATGACCTTGAGCACTTCCCCCACCAGTTCGGGGTCGAGTGCGGAGGTCACTTCGTCGAACAGCATCAGTTCCGGCCCCATGGCCAGGCACCGGGCGATGGCCACGCGCTGCTGCTGGCCGCCGGAAAGCTGTTCGGGATAGGCGTCGATCTTCTGTTCGAGGCCCACGCGGCTCAGAACGTCGAGCGCCAGCTTGCGGGCGGCCTCGCCCTTCTGCACGCGCTTGGTCAGCGTCGGGGCCAGCGTGATGTTCCGCTCCACCGTCATGTGCGGGAAGAGATTGAACTGCTGGAAGACGATGCCAACCTTTTCACGCAGATGGCGCAAGTCGGTGGCCTTGTCGTGCACCAGCTCTCCATTGATGCGGATTTCGCCGTCATTGATGGCTTCGAGCCCGTTGATGCAGCGCAGCAGGGTGGATTTTCCCGAACCACTGCGGCCGATGATGGTGACGATCTCGCCTTTTTCGACGTTGATCGTCACGCCTTTGAGCACCTCGGTGTCACCGAAGGACTTGCGGACATTTCTGATGTCAACGAACGACATGAAGCTTCTTCTCCAGAGAGCGGGACCACTGGGTCAGTGGGAAACAAATGGCGAAATAGATGGCGGCGACGCAGGCATAGGCGGTGAGCGGCGCGAAGGTGGCGGCGCTGGCAAGTTGACCGGCTCGAGCCAGTTCGACCAGGCCCACGATGGATGCCAGCGAGGTGTTCTTGATCAGTTGCACCAGGAAATTGACTGTGGAGGGCAGTGCGATCTTGAAGGCCTGGGGGGCGATGACGTGGCGGAAGCCCTGCCAGCGGGTGAGGCCGAGGCACGCGGCTGCCTCGCTCTGGTTGACGTGGACGGCCTGGATGCCGCCGCGCCAGATTTCGCCCAGAAAGGCTGCGGTGAAGATGGTGAAAGCGACACTGACGGAAACCAGCGCCGGCACCTGAATGCCGAGGAAAACCGGCATGCCAAAATAGAAGAACATCAGCATGCCCAGGAGCGGCACGCCCTGCACGATCTGCAGGATGACCAGCGCTATGACATTGAGTACCACATTGCGGCTCGAGCGCATCATGGCCATGGCAAGGCCGAGCGGGCCGCCAAGAGCCAGGGCGATGAGCACCAGCGTGGCCGTCCATTGCACGGCCCAGAGCATGGTGAGGAAGTCGGAGAAAGTAAATCCGCGCATTGCTTATGGTCCTAGCGACGGGTGGGCCAGCGGAAGGCAATCCGCTCGACACCGGCAAAGATCAGGCGCAGCGACAGCACCATGATGAAGTAGATGGCGCAGACCACCGCATAGACCTCGAAGCTGCGATAGGTGCGGCTTTCAACAAAGGCGGCGGTGTGGAATAGCTCGTCGGCCGATACCTGGCTGGCGAGGGACGAGCCAAGCAGGATGAGGATGATCTGGCTCGCGAGCGAGGGGTAGATATTGCGCAGGGCCGGCAGCAGGATCACGTAACGGAACACCTGGAAGCGGGTGAGGCCCAGGCATTGGCCCGCTTCGATCTGGCTCTTGGGAATGGAGGCAAGGCCGGAGCGGAAGATTTCGACCGTATAGGCGCCCATATAGAGCGAGAGCGCCACCGAGGCGGCCTGGAAAGGTGGCAGGCGCAGGCCGGCATAGGGCAGCACGAAGAAGATCAGGAATATCTGGATCAGCGCCGGGGTATTGCGGATGACTTCCACATAGGAGCGGATGGCAAGGCGCACCGCCGGCTGACGGCTATCGGACAAAAGGGCCCCGGCCAGGCCGATGAGCATGCCGGCCACCGTGGCGATCAGCGTCAGCAGCAGGGTGGTCTGGATGCCGTGCAGGAAATCGTCCTGATAGCGCCAGAGCTGGTTGAAGTTGAGGTTCATGCGGCGGGCCTTTTATGCCGGGTTAGCCAAAATAAGTCGGGAAGCTGGCGCTGATGGCCCCGTCTTGGCCGCGGCCAAGAATGATGCGCCAGCGGTCGATGCAGGTGCAGGGATGGGAAATGCCGAACGCAACGACATCGCCGACCAGGGCCGGGTGGTCGGCCGACACGCGAACGAAAGCGTGCTGGTCATTGAGCTTGAACACTGTAGCCTCGCCCTCCGGTAGCGCATCGCCATCGCGATAGAAGGCCAGCGGGCGCGGCAGGTCCTGGTCGGACGAGACATCGCGCATGCCCATGCCGCAGATCAGCAGGTCCGGTTCGGGACGCGACAACACTTCGGCCCAGACACGCAGCGCGGGAATAAAACTTTCGGCGGCCGTCTTGCCGGTCACCGTGACAAAGCCGTTGCGACTGTCGAGTTGCGCCAATGCGCGCTCATAGACACCGTGATCGTGAAAGAAGATCGCACCACTGCGCAGGACGACACGGGCATTGCCATCTGCCTCGGCCACGGGAAGCAGGTGCTTGACGATGAGGTCGAAGAAGGACGAGCCGCCGGCGCTCAGCAGAAGCTCGGCGTCTGGACGAGCACGACGGATCTGCTGGAACGCCAGGGCAGACACGGCGCAGAGTTCGGCGATGGCAGCTTCGGTTTCGGTGGACGACGCTTTGGCAACGGCCCCCTCATAGCAGGCGACGCCGGACAGGATCAGGTGGCCGCTGGCGAGGATTTCTGCGATGACTGCGGCAATCGTCGCTTCGTCGCGGGCGCCGGCACGGCCCCGGCCGATCTCGACCAGAACCGGCAGCGCACGGCCGGCCGCGTCTGCTGCCGCTGCGATCGCGCGCACGGAGGGCACGGAATCGGCGAAGAACGTCACCTCGGCAGCCGGATAGGCGGCGATCACCTTGCCGAAGCGCCCCCCCGAAGCGGTGCCACCGATCTGGTTGGCGACCAGGAGGCGGTCGAAGCCATTTTCCAGCATGACGGCAGTCTGCTGCAGATTGGCAACGGAAAGACCCCAAGCGCCCTTCTCGATCAGGCGCCGGCTCAATTCGGGCGACATCGGCGTCTTGGCATGCGGCGCGAGCAGGAGATTGCGTGCTGCCGCATAGCCCAGCATGGCATCGGCGTTGTGGTCGAACGCCGCCAGATCAAGCGTCAGGACAGGCAGCGATAGGTCACCGCGCTCGGGCCGCAGACCCACCGCGATCGCATCCGCACCGTCCTCGATCACACCAACCAAACCACGCAGCACAGCCACTAGCGCCTCCAAATGACAACGTTGTCATTCAAGCAATCAATGATAACGTTGTCAATGATGTGTTTTGCCCATCCTTTGTGCGAGTCGATGAGAGGATAGGTAGATGTGCGTTGATGTTTGTCGCAGGCGATCAGCCTCTGCTAAAATCGCGCGTTCCTTCAGCTAAATGCGACCAGTGCTTAGAATGAAAGAAGCGGCATTTTGGTCAGTAGACCCCAGCGCCCGGCGCAAGGAAGGGCGTGGAGCTTCGTGGCACGCGTCACCGACTTCAGCGCGGGGGCGGGGAACCTCTGTCATTTGCCGAATTATCTGGTGAGAGTCTCGCAGGCATTCACCAAATGCCCGGGATCAGCCGTGCATGCACGCGGCGGGCATATTCCGCGTAACCGGGGAGCTCGGCCCGGAGCAGCCGATCCTCCCAGGCTGTTCGTAGGACGAGCAATGCCGAGGCGACGGCGGCAGGAAGCAGTGCCCAAAGCGACCCCAACGCCAGCGCCATGCCGAAGAAGAGCAGGAGAGCGGCGACATAGCCGGGATGACGGACTAGCCGATATGGGCCGGTATCGACGACATGATGTCGCCGTTCCGACTGAATCCGGACGCCAGGTTCAAAGAACGGGTTCACCGCCTGCGCCCAGGCAGTCAGCGCGATACCCGCGAGCATCCCGGCATAACCTGCGACCATAATCCAAACCGGCACCTCGGACCAATGGAGGCGCCCCGCATCAAGTGCGCCCACCGGCAGGATCGCCACCATGGCGGGCAGGATTACCGCGAGCAGCGATTTGTCCCACCCTTTGGTGCCCGGCTGAAATCGGCTGCGCGCGCGGTAAATCACGGGATTGACCCGCGCCAATATGAGCGCGGACAGACCGAAGCCTAACACCAGCACGGCGACAAACAGCCAGCCCGGACGCCAGTCCAGCGCCCCGGCGGGAAGAAAAAGCAGCAGAAGAAGTGAAAGCGGTACGCCGATGGCATAGGCGATCACCGCGCCGCGCGACATCGGTTTAGGATCTTGCGGAGTGTCCAAAAGCTTGCTCCTGTCGATGCTCCGATGGCCGGATTTCGCGATCGGCTCACCCATCTGGTAATGTTCGGAAAAAATCGAATATGTCAAATATAATGCCGAACAAGACCGATCTTACCTTTATCGACGACATGGCGGCACTGCTCACACCGTGGGGTGTACCGCAAACCGCGGCGCGTCTTTATGGCTATTTGCTGCTGAGCGCCGAGCCTGCGAGCTTGGATCGTGCCGCGACCGATCTTGGGATGAGCAAAAGTAGTGCCAGCGTCGCGGCAAGGCTGCTCGAACAATACACTCTTGTCCGCCGCCGCGGGGAACCCGGCACGAAGCGCGCCTTCTATGAAATCTCAGACAATTACGAGGGGATACTGATCGGGCAGACCCGGCTGATCGCGGCCTTAACCAGTCTTCTGCGCAAACGGGCCGAAGGCGACGCCGCGCCGGGATCAAGCCATAACCGTCTCGCTGAAATGGCCGATTTTTATTCGATGATCGGCGAAGCGACGGAGCAGGCTCTCAATCGCTGGAAACGGCGTGATCCCAACTGACATGGGACAACACCCTCACTCAAATGCACATTTGAGTGGCTGACGTGCCTCGTATCACTCGTCAGTTACCTCATGGCGGAAAAGGAACATTGCCCGGCACTCACGCGGTCGTTGACATCAATACCGCACGTCTTGCTGGTAGAAGACGATCCGGAAATCTCCCGTCTGCCTGTAGATGTACTGTCTGAAAACCGCTCCCTGCGTCCGCCCTTCGATTGGCCTGGGAGATGGACGTATCCTGAGCCGCGAGCCGATAGATCTTGTCCGGGAGAGAAACCGTCCGCTTTAGATGGCTTGTTCCGACAGCAAACGTACTGGCCTGAATAAATTGGATATCTACGGACCTGCCGCGTCCACAGACATCGAGGCGTCACGGAACCGCGAGAGTAACAGAACCGTGCCCGTCGCCACCATTGTCGCGCCCGCATTGTCAGCGCCGCGCGATCCCCGAACTGTAGCGCCAGCCATCCACCTAGAGGCGCCGCTAGCGCGATCAGGCCCCAATTTGTCGAGCGGATCGTCGTATTCATTCGTCCCCTCAGGTGCGAGGGCGTCACAGCATTGCGGAAACTCATTTCAAGGGGGCCACGCAAACCAAGCCCTGCACCGTAAAAGAACTGCGCAGCGCAGAGTGCGTAGAGTAGGAGGCCCGTCGGCGGTGTCATCGCTATTGCCAGCCAGGCGAATCCTGTCAGGAAATCGCAAAACAGGATGGCCTTGCCCATTCCGAGCAGCCGCGCTGTGCGTTCCGCCAATCCAGCGCCGATCACCCCGGCCAGCCCTGCCACGCCCAACGTTAGGCCCACGGCGCCCGCATCCAGACCCAGGCGTGTCGCATGGAAGATGTAAACCGTCCCGGCGATAGCATTGCCGATGAACCAGGCATGCAAACAAAGAGCATAGGGCGCGAGGAACGGGTGCCGGTAGACCCAGGCGATCCCCTCCCTCAGATCAGCGCTAAGTGAGGAGGGAGGCCGACGCTCGATTGGTCGCCCGCCGGGCACCCCCGCCAGCAGCACCGCCGACGTGGCATAGGTCGCAGCATTGATCAGCATCGTGACCGGTGCCCCAACGACACCGGCCAGCGCCCCCGCAAGCAAAGGTCCTAATGTCTGGGCCGCAGTATAGGTCTGGGTCAACGCCACATTACCCGAGGCAAGAAGGTTTGGAGGCAGCAGGTCGGCGGTAAACGATTGATGCGTCCCGCCCTGCAACACCGTAGCGGCGCCGAGCAGGAAGACCAGCACGGCCAACCCGAGCGGGGAGAGCATTCCGAGCAGGCCCATTCCGGCAATCACCAGCAGCAGCACACAGTTCGCCATATCGGTGGCGATCAGTAACTTCTTCCGCTGCACACGATCGGCGATCACACCCGCCACAAGCCCGAACAACAGTGAGGGCAGCCATTGCGCGGACCGCACCCAGCCAATCTCCAATTGGTCGGCATTGAGCACGTGGATCAGCAGAAGCTGCAGCGATAGCCCAAAAACGGAAATACCGAAATTCGAGAGTCCATCAGCCACCCAAAGCCGCACGAAGCCGGGATAGCGCAGCAATTGACCAAATGACGCCCGCTCAACGTTGGTCACCGTGTCTCCGTCTTGAAGAGTTATCCAATATGCAGTTCTGGCAGCGATGACTGGCAATTTCATTAAGGTGGTGACTAGAGGTCTCACCCAAGCCAGGGGGAAGTGGCGGAAGCAAACCTTGGATCATGCCGTGAGGTTGTTTCTACCTTTGGTGCCAACGGCCCGGCGGGCACGATTCAACCGTGCTTGCAGGACATTATATGGAGCACGGTGTCGTCCTTGCGCCGCAATGACATCAGCACATCTCGATCGCACGGCCAGTTCCTTCGCATCAACGTCGCGCAGATGGATGAGCGAGTATTCCCTATCCTCGAGCAAGCGAATGACCGCCTCTAGATTCCACGCAGCCAGGCCGGTAGTCGCCAGGCAGCAACGCGCCCCATTCCTGCCGTTCCGCCCCCAGGAATTGCACCCAAAAGCCTCCATCAGTTCCAGCCTCTTCACCGTAGCTCTGATCTAATAAGGCTTGCGTTCCGCGACCAGCAGCGCATATGGTGCCCACATCCACAGGGGTGCTCCGTAGGTCGGGGCTGAGATGAGGGCAGGAAGCCTTCGGACCCTATAGCTGATCTGGGTAATACCAGCGGAGCGAGGCGGGCCATGTTTTCGGGCGCACAGATTTCCCTATACCCCATGACCGACGATTTCGTCGGCGTCATCACGAGTGCCTTGGGCGCGCTCGATCCCTATCGCGACCGGCTTCGCATCGAGACCGACGATATCTCGACCCTGCTTGTCGGCCCGCCCGAAGTGCTGTTCCCCGCCATGCGCGATCTCTTCAGCATGGCCGCCCGCACCGGCCAGCATTGTGTGCTCTCAGCCACCATTTCACGCGGCTGCCCCGGCGAGCCGGACGATGCCATCTGTAGCTCATCCCAGTTCGACGGCCCCGCCGCACCCATAGCCGAGCGACATGCCGCAGCTCTCGCGGCGGTACGGAGCGCCCCCGATATAGGGGTCTCCTCTGTCGCCCAGCTCTCGCTCTATGTGTTGGGCCAGGACAGCCACATGGACGAAATCTATGGCTGCATCGACTTTCTCAAGCAGTCGGGCACCTTCGAAAAG
This sequence comes from Devosia sp., assembly GCA_035565515.1. Classification (GTDB taxonomy): domain Bacteria; phylum Pseudomonadota; class Alphaproteobacteria; order Rhizobiales; family Devosiaceae; genus Devosia. The sequence continues at coordinate 4,332 of DATMSG010000217.1, read as the reverse complement.
TCCAAACATTTCGCCACCAAGCTCCGTGGCGATACCGGCGCGCTCTTTGCCACGATCGAACAGGCCTTCTGCCGCTTCGGCCCGCCGCAAGGCCATGTCACCATCGATCTGACGGTTTCAGCCAACAGCCCCAGCGCGCGCTGAACCCAAGAGCCAATTCATGTCTATTATCGCCTCGTCGCGACCATTCGCGCGCTTTATCCGCCATGCCGGCCCGGCCATTGCCTCGGTCTCCGCGCTGATCCTGGCCTGGGAGACCTATACGCAGCTTTCGGGCATTTCGCCCACTGCCCTGCCAGCGCCCTCACGCATCATCGTCGGGGGTTTCGAGCAGCGCGAAGCCCTCGCCCGCCACACGCTCGCAACGTTTCAGGCCACCACATTCGGCTTTGCGTCCTCCCTCATCGTCGCCTTTCTCTTTTCACTCCTCATCGACTTCGTCCGCCCCCTGCGTCGGGCCCTGTTCCCCGTCTTCATCGTCACTCAAACGCTGCCGCTTGTCGCCATCGCGCCGCTGATCGTTTTATGGTTCGGCTTCGGCCTCGCCCCCAAAATCGTGCTGGTCGCGCTGGTCACCTTCTTCCCCATGCTGGTCGCCCTGACCCAGGGTTATGAAGCCACAGACCGCAATATCTCGGCACTTTTAGCGTCAATGGGCGCCTCGCGCTGGCGTATCTTCGCCATGGCCCGCCTGCCCTCGGCTCTGCCCTATTTCTTTGCGGGCCTGCGCATTTCGATCACCTATGCGGTGGTCGGAGCCATCTTTGCCGAATATGCCGGCGCGGCTCGGGGCCTTGGCATCTACATCCTCAATGCCAAGAACAATTTCCGCCCCGATCTCGTCCTCGCAGCAGTCTTTGTCAGCGCCACGCTCACGCTCCTTCTCTTCGGCGCCACCGCCCTCCTGCAACGCGCCGCCATGCCATGGGCCCGCCTGACGGAGACCCACCCATGAGTCCGGCCCGCCTCGAACTCAAAAGCCTGCGCAAGAGCTTCGGGCCCACTGACGTCCTCGGCGATATCGACCTCAGCGTGCAACCAGGCGAATTCGTCTCGATCCTTGGCCCCTCCGGTGCCGGCAAATCCACCATTCTGCATTTGCTCACCGGCACCAGCACACCCGATGCCGGCCATATGCTATTCGACGGCCAGCCCCTCACGCCAGCCCAACACCGCTTCGCCTTCATGCCGCAAGGCGATGCGCTCATGCCCTGGCGCCGCATCATTGATAACGCCACGCTTGGCCTTGAGGTTCAGGGCCTCGGCCGCCAGGCCGCCCGCGCCAGAGTTACCCCACTCTTTGCAGAATTCGGCCTGGCGGGCTTCGAAAACCACTACCCCGCCCAGCTTTCCGGCGGCATGCGCCAACGCGCCGCCTTGCTCCGCACCGTCGTGCAGCAACGCCCCATGCTACTGCTCGACGAACCCTTCGGCGCCCTCGACGCCCTCACCCGCGCGCAAATGCAACGCTGGCTTGCCGACATGTGGACCCGCCACCGCTGGACCGTGCTGCTCATCACCCATGACGTGCGCGAGGCTGTGCTGCTCTCGGACCGCGTCTATGTGCTGTCGGCCCGCCCTGCCCATATCGCCCACGAATTCCGGGTACCCCACGCTCACCCTCGCCCCAGCGTCGGGTCACCCGCACTGGCTGCCATCGAAGCCGAAATCTTGCAGACCCTGCTCAATCCGGAGGACTAAGCCATGCCCATTTCCCGCCTGATCCCAGCTTTCGGCCTCGCCGTCAGCCTGGTCATAACGCCGGCCCTCGCCCAGGCAACGCCCGTCACCATTGCCCTCGACTGGACGCCCAATACCAACCATATCGGGCTCTATGTTGCCGAGGCGAAGGGCTTTTACGAAGAAGCCGGGCTCGCCGTCGAAATCCTGCCATACACCGATACCTCCGCCGGTACGCTGGTCGCCAATCAGGTCGCCGACTTCGGCATTCTGGGCTCCATCGGCCTCTTCACCCAGCGGACTGCCGGGGCCGATCTGGTCGCGACTTATGCCCTGGTCCAGACCGAAACCGGGCGCCTCGTCTTCAATGCCGACCGGCAGGATATACAGTCCCCACGCGACCTCGATGGTAAAGTCTACGGCGGTTTCGGCAGCGCTTGGGAAAGTGCTCTTATTGGCACCATCGTCCGCCATGATGGCGGCATAGGCGAGTTCGAGACCGTCACTCTCGGTACCTCTGCGTACGAAGCGCTCGCCAATGGCGCTGTGGATTTCACCCTCGAAGTCTACACGTGGGAAGGCGTCAAGGCCGAGCGCGACGGTCCGGCGCAACGCGCCTTTCGCTATGCCGATTTCGGCGTGCCCGACCAGCACACCAATTTCATCGGCACCAGCAATGCCTACCTTGCCGACAATGCAGACACCGCCAAAGCGTTCATCACGGCCAGCCAGCGCGGCTATGACTATGCCGTCGCCCATCCTGACGAGGCTACCGACATTCTCGTCGCCGCCAATGCCGATGTGTTGCTCGACCGGGACTTCGTCCGGGCGTCGCTCCAGGCCTTGATCGATGGGCACTATATCCGGGGTGAAAATGGTGCGATCGGCACGATCGACCCTGCCAAGATGGACGCCATTGGCACATTTCTCTTCGATACCGGCATTCTCAAGGATGGCAATGGCGCTCCGGTAGCGGCCAAGCCCGATTTCACCGCCTATTATTCTAACGATTATCTGGACACCGCACCATGAGCAAAGGCCGGCGCATAGGCCTCAATGCCGTCATCTTCGGCCTTGGCAGCCATGAGGCCGGCTGGCGCATGCCCGAAAGCAATGCCCTAGCCTCGACGGATCTCGACTATTGGATCGACATTGCCCGGCGCGCCGAAGACGGTGGCTTCGACGCCTTGTTTCTTGGCGATGTGCTGGCGCTCCAGCAAAGCGCGGACCGGCATCTCTGCGATGCCATGGACCCGCTGATCGTCCTCTCGGCGCTCGCATCTGTCACCAACCGCATAGGGCTCATCGGCACAGCCTCGACCAGTTTTGACCACCCGTTTCATCTCGCCCGGCGCTTTGCCTCGCTCGATCACATCACCAAGGGTCGCGCGGGCTGGAACATCGTCACCTCCTCCAACCCGCTCGAAGCCTATAATTTCGGGCTCGACGCCATGCCCGATCACGCCGCGCGCTATGCCCGCGCCGCCGACGTCACCCAGGCCGCCATGGCGCTCTGGGATTCTTGGCAGGCCGACGCCCGCATTGCCGAAAAACAATCGGGCCGCTACCTCGATCCCGCCAAGGTACGGCCCGTCGATCATGAGGGTCCCTTCGTGCGCAGCCGTGGTCCGCTCAATGTGCCGCGCCCGCCACAGGGTCGCCCCATCCTTGCGCAGGCCGGTGCCTCGGAGGCCGGGCGGGACTTCGCCGCCCGCCATGCAGACATGATTTTCACGGTGCAGTCCGACCTTGGCGATGCGCAGGTGTTCTATCGCGACATGAAGACTCGCGCTGCCCGGCATGGCCGCGCGCCCGAAACTCTTCTGATCTATCCCGGCATCGTCCCCATCGCGGCCCCTACCCAAGAACAGGCCGAAGCCCGACTTGAACAGATGAGCAGCTACATGGTCATCGAGCATGTCCTGGCCAAGCTCTCCGAATTTCTCGGCGTCGATCTTTCCCAGGCCGATCTCGACGCACCTTTGCCCGAAACCATCCGCGCCAACGCGCCCCAAAACCAGTCGAGCCAAAGCCGTGTTGCCGTTCTGGTCAACATCGCGCATCGCAATCGGCTGAGCCTTCGGCAATTGCTGATGCGCATGGCAAGTGGTCGGGGGCATCTACTCTGCGTCGGCACAGGCTCGGACATTGCCACGACCATGCAGCTTTGGTTCGACAACGAAGCAGCAGACGGTTTCAACGTCATGGCCCCGATTATGCCCGCCGATCTACAGAGCTTCAGCGATCTGGTGATTCCCCAACTCCTCGAGAGGACCTTATTCGCAATAGACCGACAACCTACCTTACGGGCGCGCCTACGGTTGCCATAGCGCAGAGTACCTTTGGATGGGCCACTCTTTTCAAGCGCCGGTAGGCGCCCCATTTCAGACGTTCGGACCAGCACCTCGATTTTCCGAAAGCTGCCGTTCGCTTTTGCGTCAACCACGCCGGCTCGGGCCGTGGGGAAGCAGTTAGTACGGCATTTGTTCAGGACCAAACATTCGACGGCCCGCAGTTCTCCGGACACGCGTGGAAGCGCCCGAGGGTCGGCTAGGACGATGCATCAGGCAGGTGCATCAAACCCGAAGATTCTCCGGGAGTCTAAGTCATTGAAAACACTGGCTTGAAGGAAACTGGCGGAGAGAGAGGGAT
>DATMSG010000216.1:0-1506 GCA_035565515.1 Devosia sp. | reverse complement strand
GAGGTCGCCGGAATGGCGCGCTCGGCCGCCTGATCGATCCATGCTGGGTGGCTCCTTGCCGAATGGTCAGGGCGACCTAAGCACAGGTGAATAAGTATGACAATATTGGTGGCCGCCCAAGGCTGGACAGAGCGGCTCGGGCTCGCCATGTTGCGCCCAGCAAATCTCCCGAATTCGCCGCAGGACCTGACCATGACCGACCAAGCCCAACTCGATGCCGTTCTCGCCCATGTGGATGCGGGCCTCGACCAAAGCCTCGATCGGCTCTTTCATCTCTTGCGCATCAAGTCGATCTCGACCGATCCGGCTTTCGCTGCCGAATGCCAGAAGGCGGCCGATTGGCTCGCGACCGAGTTGAACGGTCTCGGCTTTGCCGCCAGCGCCCGCCCGACGCCCGGCCACCCGGTCGTCGTCGCCCATGGCCCCGATCAGGCCGGCCCGCATGTGCTGTTCTATGCCCATTACGACGTGCAGCCGGTCGATCCGCTGAACCTGTGGAATTCCGATCCCTTCGATCCGCAGATCAGGGAAGATGCGTCGGGCCGGAAAATCATCGTTGCCCGCGGCGCCTCGGACGACAAGGGCCAGATGCTGACCTTCATCGAAGCCTGCCGCGCCTATAAGACGGTGACCGGCAGCCTGCCGGTAAAAATTTCGCTCATGCTCGAAGGCGAAGAAGAATCGGGCGGAAAGAACCTGCCACCCTTCATGCGTGAGAATGCCGAGGAGCTGAAGGCCGACATCGCGCTCGTCTGCGACACCGATATGTGGGACCGCCAGACCCCCTCGATCACCACCATGCTGCGCGGCCTCGTCGCCGACGAAATCATTGTGACCGCCGCCGACAAGGACCTGCATTCGGGCATGTTCGGCAATGCCGCGCGCAATCCCAACCAGGTCGTGGCCGAAATCATCGCCAGCCTCCGCGCCCCCGATGGCTCGGTGACGCTGCCCGGATTTTATGACGACGTCGCCGAAATCTCTCCCGAACTCAAGGCGCAGTGGCAGGGCCTCGGCTTTGATGAAAGAGCCTTCCTCGGCAGCGTCGATCTCTCGGTTCCGGCCGGCGAAAGAGATCGCTCCGTTCTCGAAATGCTCTGGTCGCGCCCGACCTGCGAAATCAACGGCATGAGTGGGGGCTATACCGGCGACGGTTTCAAGACCGTCATTCCGGCCAAGGCGAGTGCCAAGATCTCGTTCCGCCTCGTCTCGGGCATGGACCCCAAAAAGATCCGCGCCGCCTTCCGCGCCCATGTCGAAAAGATGATCCCGGCCGATTGCTCGGTCGAATTCATCCCCCATGGCGGCTCGCCTGCCATCACCGTGCCCGCCGATGGCGAATTCCTGCGCAAGGCCCTGTCTGGTCTCTCGGCCGAATGGGGCAAGCAGGCCGTCATCACCGGCTCGGGCGGCTCGATCCCGGTCGCGGGCGATTTCAAGACCATTCTGGGGCTCGACACGCTGCTGATCGGCTTTGCCCATGTGGACGACCAGATCCACAGCCCC
>DATMSG010000215.1:0-2452 GCA_035565515.1 Devosia sp. | reverse complement strand
GGGGCTGTGGATCTGGTCGTCCACATGGGCAAAGCCGATCAGCAGCGTGTCGAGCCCCAGAATGGTCTTGAAATCGCCCGCGACCGGGATCGAGCCGCCCGAGCCGGTGATGACGGCCTGCTTGCCCCATTCGGCCGAGAGCCCGGACAGCGCCTTGCGCAAAAATTCGCCGTCGGCGGGCACGGTGATGGCGGGCGAGCCGCCATGGGGGATGAATTCGACCGAGCAATCGGACGGGATCATCTTTTCGACATGGGCGCGGAACGCGGCGCGGATCTTTTTCGGATCCATGCCCGAAACCAGCCGGAACGAAATCTTGGCACTCGCCTTGGCCGGAATGACGGTCTTGAAGCCGTCGCCGGTATAGCCGCCGCCCATGCCGTTGATTTCGCAGGTCGGGCGCGACCAGAGCATTTCGAGCACCGAACGGCCCTGTTCGCCGGCCGGCACGGACAGCCCGACGCCGCCCAGAAACGCCTTTTCATCGAAGCCCAGGCCTTGCCACTGTGCCTTGAGCTCGGGCGAGATTTCCGCCACGTCGTCATAAAAGCCGGGCAGGGCCACGGAGCCATCGGGGGCGCGGAGGCTCGCGATGATCTCGGCAATGACCTGGTTGGGATTTCTCGCGGCATTGCCGAACATGCCTGAATGCAGGTCCTTGTCGGCGGCGGTGACCACCACTTCATCGGCGACGAGGCCGCGCAGCATGGTGGTGATGGAGGGGGTCTGGCGGTCCCACATATCGGTGTCGCAGACCAGAGCAATGTCGGCCTTCAGCTCCGCGGCATTCTCACGCATGAAGGGTGGCAGGTTCTTGCCGCCCGATTCTTCCTCGCCCTCGAGCATCAGCGACACGCGCACCGGCGGGCTGCCGGTCACGGCCTTATAGGCGCGGCAGGCTTCGATGAAGGTCAGCATCTGGCCCTTGTCGTCCGAAGCCCCGCGCGCCACGATGATCTTCCGGCCCGCGGCGTCTTCCCTGATCTGCGGGTCGAAGGGATCGGAATTCCACAGGTTCAGCGGATCGACCGGCTGCACGTCATAATGGGCGTAAAAGAGCACATGCGGCCCGGCCTGCTCCGGACCGTGGGCGACGACGACCGGATGGCCGGGGGTCGGGCGGGCGCTCGCGGCAAAGCCGATGCCGTTCAGTTCATTGGCGATCCAGTCCGCTGCCTTCCGGCATTCGGCAGCGAAAGCGGGGTCGGTCGAGATCGACTTGATGCGCAAGAGATCGAAAAGCCGCTCGAGGCTTTGGTCGAGCCCGGCATCCACATGGGCTAGAACGGCATCGAGTTGGGCTTGGTCGGTCATGGTCAGGTCCTGCGGCGAATTCGGGAGATTTGCTGGGCGCAACATGGCGAGCCCGGGCCGCTCTGTCCAGCCTTGGGCGGCCACCAATATTGTCATACTTATTCACCTGTGCTTAGGTCGCCCTGACCATTCGGCAAGGAGCCACCCAGCATGGATCGATCAGGCGGCCGAGCGCGCCATTCCGGCGACCTCATCGCCGCCCTGTCAGGTCGCAATCTGGCGCATAACCTGCATTCCGATGTGCTCTGGGACATGGGCTTTGCCATCGTCTCTGGCCAATATGAGCAGGGCTCCATCCTGCCACCCGATACCGAACTGCTCGACCAGTTCCGCGTATCGCGCACGGTTTTGCGCGAGGCATTGAAGACGCTGGCGGCCAAGGGGCTGATCGAAGCGCGGGCCCGCATCGGCACCCGCGTTCTGCCGCGCAATCGCTGGAACCTGTTCGATGCCGACGTGCTGGCCTGGCATTTCGAACTGGGTCCGGAGGTAAGCTTCCTGCAAAGCCTGGCCGAAGTGCGGATCGGCATCGAAATCGAAGCGGCAGCGCTTGCCGCCGAGCGGCGCACGGACGACCAGGCGGGGATGCTGCTGGCGGCGGTGGACCGCATGGCAGCGGCGCGCACGCCGGAAGAGTTTGCCCGGTATGATCTCGAATTCCACAAGGCGGTTGCCGATGCGTCGGGCAATCCCTTCATGGCCTCGATCAGCGCCCTGGTGGAAATGGCGTTGACGGCGGCCTTCACCATTTCCTCGCCGGTCAACGAGCCCGAGGCCCTCGAACAGACCGTTGCCGTGCATCGCGCCATAGCCCAGGCGATCCTCGACAGGAATGCGCCGGGCGCGCGCGAGGCGATGCGCATGGCCATTGCCGAAGGCTTTGCCCGCGCCGCCGGGCGCATGGAAAGCGCCGAGTCCAAATCCTAAAGCGAAATGGCGAGTTTTCCCGTCAGCGTGCGGTGAAAGATCACTCCGCCTTGCGTGAGGGCCCTGGTCAGCCGCTCGGCGGTGCGCCGCCGGGCGACCTCGATCACGGCGACCGGCGCCTCTTCGATCCGCATGATGGTCGAGGCGGAGACGCCCGACTGATCGGCCAGTACGGGAATGGTCCAGCCCAGCAGGTTGCGCGCGGCGCGCA
>DATMSG010000214.1:0-11651 GCA_035565515.1 Devosia sp. | reverse complement strand
GGCCGCCGGCAGGCGCGCGGCCGAAATGGCGACCGATGCGAATACGCCGAGCTTGGCCGGCGGGCTGGCCGGCAAAGACGGCGCGGGCGCGGCGGGAGGCTGCAGGGCAGACAGCAAGAATGTATCGGCTCGCGCAGACTGACTATAGGCCGGCACAGGAGCAGCAACCGGTGGTGCAGCGGGCGCGGAAGCGGCACTTATTGAAAGCAAAGCGGCGAATGTGAAGTCCACAAGCAATTTCGCCTCCTGATTGATTGTCAGAAGGCTAGGCGGTTCAAAATAAAATTCTGCAAACCAGCATAGTATATTTGAAGTATTCTAATTCTGTAAAAATTTATATATCAGACCGTCAAAGCAAAAAAGGCTGGACTTGATCGATAAAATTGCATCCTTTTCTCTCAGCGAGGATTGAGGAGTCGGGACTATTGCTAGTAGCCGTCACTCTCAGGGGCATACGCATATGGCGAAGTCTTGGTTCGGCTGGTTTGGTGGAAAAACCGAGGGGGAACGTCGTGCCGAGAGGCCACGCGCGGCCATTACCGCCGGCCCCGACGATATCGATCCGCTGACCGGCGCACTCTATTGGGATCGCTTTCAGGTGATGCTGGAAGCGGAACAGGCGCAGGAGCCCGGCGTGCTGTTGCTGATCGATCTCAGCGAGCGCTCGATTCGCGTCGGCGCCACCGAAGAGGAAAAGGCGCTCGAAATTCTGCCCTGGCTGGCCCAGGCCATCAAGCAGGCCATCCGCGCCGATGACCTCCTGGCGCATGTCGATGGCTATCGCTTTGCGGTGCTGTTGCGCGGCGCCCCGCAAGAGGTGGGCCAGATGACCAGCGACCGCATCCTCGATTCGGTCGACAACACCATTTTCATGACGGCCGACGGCATCTCCAAGCTCGACATCACCATCGGTGGCGCGGTGTTCGAGGTTGCCGATGGCAAGGCGATCTTCGAGAGCGCCGCGGAAAATCTCGATCGCGCCAAGCGCCTCGAACAGCCCGCGCTGGTGCAATAGGCCAAGCCCTGTCCGGGCGCTTTACTGGCCCGGACTTCTGGCGAGTTTGGAGCCGAGCAGTTCGCCCTGCTCGCTCAGGATCGAATAGGCGACCCCACACAGCAGCGAATTGATGTGGCGGAGCGAGCGGACGGTCTGCAGATGCAGTTCGCTCGTTTCAAAGCTATTGGGATCGCCTTTGCGCAGACGCGCGAAGTGCTGGTTCATGCTGGAGCGCTCGAGCACGCCGACGGCCTCCTTTTCCGCCACGAGCTGGCGCGCGGATTCGATGTCTTCGGAAACGAGGACATTGAGCGCCAACTGGAGATTGCCCAAAACTCTGGCGTGCAGATCGAGCAGTTCCTGCCAGCCTTGCGGCGAGAAGGTCAGGTGGCGCTCGGCGAGCTGGTCGGCCACGCGGAGCAATTGGCGCGCGATGATGTCGCCGGCCTGTTCGAGCCCGATGGCAAACGTGCTGAGGTCGGACGCGCGGCTGACCTGGCTCTCGTCCATATTGTCCCAATCGAGCTGGGAGAGGAAAAGCTTGATCGAGGCATTGGCGCGATCGACCTCGGGCTCCAGCGCCTTGACCCGGCGGATGGCGGTCTTGTCGCCGCCCTTGAGGATTTCCATGGCCGGCTGGAGCATGACCTCCACCATTTCGCTCATGCGCAGCAGTTCGCGCGTGGCGCTGGCAAGGGCCGCATCGATATTGCCGCCACCGCCGGCAGCCAGGGCCGGCCGCCTGAGGCGCGCCAGATCGGCGGTTTCATCGGCCGGGCTTTCCTTGACGAGGCGATCGAGAAGACGCGAGGCGGGGCCAACCAGCGGCAGGCCGAGGATCATGACGAGGAAGTTGAAGGCGGAATGAAAAAGGCTCGCCTGCAAGCCGACATTGCCCGGCAGGCCGAGCGTATGGACCTGCAAAACCTCGATGACGACCAGGCAGATGATTGCCGCGCCGCCGCGGAACAACAGAGCGCCGAGGGCGATGCGCCGGGCCCGCACATCGGCGCCCCGGGTCATGCCGAAGGCGATGAGTGTGCCGCCCAGATTGGCCCCGAGAACCAGGGCAGCGGCCACTTCGAACGGGATGGCGCCCGCCGTGCCGAACGTGATGATGACCAGCACGCTGGCAACGGAGGAATAGGAAAGCCAGGTGATCAGGGCGGCGACGAAAAACCCGGTCCAGGGATCCCCGCGCAGATAATCGATGGCCGTGGCCAGCACATCGCTATCGCGCCAGGGCGCCGTCGCCTCGGAGACCATTTCGAGCGACAGCAGAACGAAGGCAATGCCGAGGATCATGCGACCGAGCTGCTTCATCTGCCGGTCGTTGGCGCGGAGGAACAGCGTGCCACCCAGAATGATCAGCGGCGCGGTGAGCAGGGTCAGATCGAAGGAAAGGACGCTGGCAACGAGCGCCGAGCCGAAATAGGCGCCCAGCATCAGCGCCAGGCCCGTGCTGCCCGCGAGCAGCCCACCCGAGGCAAAGCTCGACGCCAGCGCCGCCACCGCGGTCGAACTTTGCAGCGCCACCGCCATGCCGGTGCCCACGGTCGCAGCCGACAGCGCGCTGCGCTCGGCATGGGCCAGGGTGCGCTTGAGCTGGGCCGAATAGGCGCGCTCCACCGCCGTCCGCACCATGCGCACGGCCCAGAGCAGGAGGACGATGGCTGCCACCAGATGCACGATGATGAAATACATCAGGCCTCCCCCGCCCGCGCGTCGTTTCGAGTCGCAAGCATGTTCACATGAACGCTTTTGGTGCAACCATTCGATGCAATCGGGTGCAGAATGCGGCCAGTGTTCGAATTAGTCATAGCCTATGTTTATCGAGAAATTTGGACCAGTTTGCGATGCAAACATGATCATCCGCGCCAGCCAAAATGTTCATTTGAACATTTTTCTGTTGCAAACGCTCATTGCGCTGTTACCAATTTGCGGAGCACGAGGCGGGGAGGCCTCGGCCGAAACATAGAGGGAGTGAGAATGTTCAAGAACGTTTTGTTCCTGTCCGCGGGCCTGGCTGCCGTTCTGTCGGCAGCCCCGGCCGCTGCACAGACCGAAATTTCCTGGTGGCACGCGCTGGACGCCGAACTGGGCAAGAAGCTCGAATCCATCGCCCAGGGCTTCAATGACAGCCAATCCGACTACAAGATCGTCACCACCTATAAGGGCACCTATCCCGAAACCCTGACCGCGGCGATCGCCGCCTTCCGTGCCAATGAACAGCCGGCCATCGTGCAGGTCTTCGAGGTCGGTACCGGCACGATGATGGCCGCCAAGGGCGCCGTGAAGCCGGTCTATGAACTCATGACCGAGAATGGCCAGCCCTGGGATCCGACGGCATTCCTCGCCCCGGTTGTCGGCTACTATTCCGATACCGACGGCAATATCCTGTCGCTGCCGTTCAATTCTTCCACCCCGATCATGTATTACAACAAGACCGCCTTCGAAAAAGCCGGCCTTGACCCCAATACTCCGCCCAAGACCTGGGCCGAGGTCGAAGACCATATGAACAAGATCGTCGATTCCGGCGCAGCCAAATGCGGGTTGAGCACGGCCTGGGTCTCCTGGATCCAGCTCGAAAATCTCTCCGCCATCCACGATCAGCAATATGGCACGCTGGAAAACGGCTTTGGGGGCCTCGGCACCGAATTCACCTTCAATGGCCCGGTTCAGGCCAAGCACTGGGAAAACCTCAAGAAGTGGTCCGATGCAGGGCTTTATCAATATGGCGGTCCGGTCGGCGGCCCGGATGCGGCGCCGAAATTCTACTCGGGCGAATGCGCCATCTATATGAACTCCTCGGGCTCGCGGGCCGGTGTCATCGCCAATTCCAAGGACTTTGAGGTCGGCTTCGCGCCCCTGCCCTATTATGACGACGTGACCACCGATCCGAAGAACTCGATCATCGGCGGGGCGACCCTGTGGGTGCTCAATGGCAAGGACGCCGAAGTCTATAAGGGCGTCGCCGAATTCTTCACCTATCTCAGCCAGCCCGAAGTGCAGGCCGATTGGCACCAAGCGACCGGCTATCTGCCGATCACCAATGCGGCCTACGAGCTGGGCAAGGAACAGGGCTATTACGAAGCCAATCCGGGTTCCTCGGTTGCTATTGAGCAGATCACCCGCGGCACGCCGACCGCCAATTCCAAGGGCATCCGCTTCGGCAATCTGAGCCAGGTCCGCACCGTCATCGACGAGGAATTCGAAGCGCTTCTGGCCGGGCAGAAAACAGCCCAGGAAGCCCTCGACGCGGCCGTCTCCCGTGGCAACGAAATCCTGCGCGAATTCGAAGCCACCAACCAGTAGACCGGCAAGGGGCCGGAGACATCCGGCCCCGTTTCCATCCGTGAACCTGGCGGGGCCGCGCGGCCGGCCGCCAACGGTGGCTCGTGCGAGGACCCATGCAGACCAAACGCACCATCTTTCCCAACAAGCTGCTGCCCTATGCTCTCCTGGCGCCGCAGCTGGCTGTGACCCTGATCTTTTTCATCTGGCCCGCCTTGCAGGCGGTGAAATCCTCGTTCGAACGCGAAGACCCGTTCGGGTTCAAAACCTCGTTCATCTGGTTCGACAATTATCGCCGGATTTTTGCCGATCCCAATTATCTCGGCTCCCTCGGCCGCACGGCCCTCTTCGCCCTCTCGGTGACGGTTCTGGCCATGGCCGTCTCGCTGGTGCTGGCCGTTGCGGTCAACCGGCTGCTGCGCTCGGGCAAGGTCTATACCACCCTGCTCGTCTGGCCCTATGCGGTAGCGCCGGTGGTGGTCGGGATTCTGTGGTGGTTCATCTTCAACCCCTCGATCGGCCTTGCGCCCTACATTCTGCGCGGCCTCGGGATCAGCTGGAACCATCGCATCGACGGCAACCAGGCAATGATCCTGATCGTCATCGCCGCTGCCTGGAAGCAGATTTCCTATAATTTCCTGTTCTTCGTCGCCGGGCTCCAATCGGTGCCGCAATCGCTCAACGAGGCGGCCGCCATCGACGGGGCGGGACCATTCAAGCGGTTCTGGACGATCACCTTTCCCTTGATCTCCCCCACGACCTTCTTCCTGCTGATCATCAACATCAACTACGCCATGTTCGACACTTTCGGCATCGTCGATGCGACCACCAGCGGCGGTCCGGCCCAGGCGACCAATATCCTTGTCTACAAGGTCTATACCGATGGCGTGCTGAACCTGAACCTGGGCTCCTCGGCCGCGCAATCGGTCATCCTGATGCTGATCGTCATCGCTCTCACCGTCGTGCAGTTCCGCTTCGTCGAACGCCGCGTGCAGTATTAAGGGGCCGATGCAAAATGGTTGAAAACAGACCCTTTCTCACCTTCCTCACGCATCTGGTGCTGATCATCGGCGTGGTGATCGTAGTGTTCCCCGTCTATCTCGCCCTCATCGCATCGACCCATGGCCCGGGCCAGTTCGTCAGCGGACTTGTGCCGCTGCTGCCCGGCCCGCACATGATCGAAAACTACTCCACCATCTGGAACGAGGGGCTTTCCAGTTCGGGCGCGCCGCCGATCTGGGTGATGATGATGAACTCCCTCGTCATGGCCGTCGCCATCGCCGTGGGCAAGATCATGATCTCGCTGCTCTCGGCCTATGCCATCGTCTATTTCAAGTTCCCGTTCCGGCTGCTTGCCTTCTGGATCATCTTCATCACCCTGATGCTGCCGGTCGAGGTGCGTATCATCCCCACCTTCAAGGTGGTAGCGGACCTGGGCATGCTCAATTCCTATCAGGGGCTGATCCTGCCCCTGATCGCGTCGGCGACCGCGACCTTCCTCTTCCGCCAGTTCTTCCTGACCATTCCCGACGAACTGATGGAGGCCGCGCGTGTCGACGGCGCGGGGCCGATGAAATTCTTCCGCGATATTCTCCTGCCCCTGAGCCGGACCAATATCGCCGCGCTCTTCGTCATCCTCTTCATCTATGGCTGGGTGCAATATATGTGGCCGCTGCTCGTGACCTCCGACAGCCGCTATTACACCATCGTCATGGGCATCAAGCGCCTGGCCGCAAGCGCCGATTCCGAACCCCTCTGGCATCTCGTCATGGCCGCAGTGATCCTGGCCATGCTGCCCCCCGTCCTTGTCGTCATCTTCATGCAGCGCCTGTTCATCAAAGGCCTGGTGGAAACGGAGAAATAAGCCATGGCCACGATCAACCTGGTTGACCTCATGAAGAGCTACGGCCCGATCCCGGCCGTCAAAGGCATCAATCTCTCGGTCAAGGACGGCGAGCTGATCGTGCTCGTCGGCCCCTCGGGCTGCGGAAAATCCACCCTGTTGCGGATGGTGGCGGGGCTCGAATCCGTCACTTCCGGCCGCATCGAGATTGCCGGGCGCGACGTGGTCAAAGCCGAACCGGCCGAGCGCGACATCGCCATGGTGTTCCAGAACTATGCGCTCTATCCGCATATGACAGTGCGCCAGAACCTCGAATATGGCCTCAAAAACCGCGGCACGCCGCGCGAGGAAATCGACCGCCGCGTCCGGGAAGCGGGCGAAATCCTCGAAATCGGGCCTATGCTCGATCGCAAGCCGCGCCAGCTTTCCGGCGGCCAGCGCCAGCGCGTCGCCATGGGGCGCGCCATCGTGCGCGAACCGGCGGCCTTCCTTTTCGACGAGCCCCTGTCCAACCTCGACGCCAAGCTGCGCGTACAGATGCGGGTGGAAATCAAGAAACTGCAGCGCCGCCTCAAGACCACCAGCCTCTATGTGACGCACGACCAGCTCGAAGCCATGACCCTGGCCGATCGGCTGGTGGTGATGAATGGCGGGCTCGTCGAACAGATCGGCACGCCCACCGAGGTCTATGACAGGCCCGCGACCCTCTTCGTTGCCGGTTTCATCGGCTCTCCGCCCATGAACCTGCTGCCGGTTTCCGCGCTCGCTGCCGCGCCCGATGTGGACACGCTCGGCCTGCCGGAAGGCACCGATGTCGTGGGCATTCGCCCCGACCGTTTTGCGCTCGAAACCCCGGCCGAGCCCGCTTTGGCTCTCGCCGCAACGGTCGAACTGCTCGAGCCGATCGGTGGGGAAAGCCACCTTCACGTGCGGCTGACCAATGGGGATCACCCCATCATCCTGAGCGCTCCGGGCCGCCCGGAAATCGCCGAAGGCGCAGCGATCACAGTTCACATCCGGCCGGCCGACATGCACCCGTTCAACCGCGAAAGCGGCCGCCGCACCGATAATCCGGTCGCAAAACCGTAACACAATCAACGTAGTGGCCTCAAAACCCTCAACAAAGACGCATCATGACCATTCCATCCGACACCGGCCCCAAACCGGACGAAGTTCAGGCCCATCGCGGCGCGTCTGCCGTGGCGCCCGAAAACACCATTTCCGCCTTTCGTGCCGCCGCCGAACAGGGCGCGCGCTGGGTGGAACTCGATGTCGCGCTACTGGCCGACGACACGCTCGTCGTCATCCATGACGACAGCGTCGATCGCACGACCTCGGGCAAGGGCTCGCTGGGCGCCCTCACCCGGGCGGATATTGCAAAGCTCGATGCCGGCGCCTGGTTTGATGCCAAATTTGCCGGCGAGCGCCTGTCGACGCTGGCCGAGGTCATCACGGCGCTGGGCGAATTCGGGCTTAGTGCCAATGTGGAAATCAAGCAGCACAAGCATCACAAATCGCTCGATCAACTGGTGCGCGCCGTGCAGGCGGATATCAACAGGCGCAGCCCGAAAACCGGGATCATGATTTCCAGTTTTGATCCCGAAGCGCTCGCGGCTATGCACGCCCTGGAGCCGGACCTCGAAATGGCCATGCTCTGGGACCGCCCGCCCGAGGACTGGGCCGAGAAGCTGAAAGCCATTCCGGCAACGACCATCCACATGCATTACAAGGCACTGAGCATTGGCCTGCTGGAAGAAACCAGCAAAAGAGGCATCAAGGTGCGCGCCTGGACCTGCAACAATCCCCTCGAGCTGGTCTCCTTCTGGGGCGCGGGCCTGACCGGGGTCATCACCGACAATCCCAAGCTCTTTCTGGGATAGCAGAGGCTTTCGCCCGAGAAATGCTGTCGCATCGGCAACGTGAAATCCTGAGCCTGATCGAAACCGAGGGCGCTCAATATATCGAGCCCCTGGCGGCCCGCTATGACGTGACCACCCAGACCATAAGGCGCGACATCAATGCGCTTTGCGATCTCGGTTATGCGCGGCGGTTTCATGGTGGCGTCGATATGCCCGTGGGCACGCGCAATATCTCGGTCAATGCCCGCGCCGCGCTCAATAGCCTGGCCAAACAGCGGATCGCGCGGCGCATAGCCGCCGCTATCCCCGTCGGTTCGACCGTTTTCATGGGCATCGGCAGCACGGTGCAATTCGTGGCCGCAGCCCTGCGCGACCATCAGGACCTGCGCGTTGTGACCAATAATATCGATGTGGCCCTGACCCTGTCGGAAGCCCCGCAGGTGGAAGTGCACATGACTGGGGGGCTCCTTCGCCACAACGACCGCGACGTCGTCGGCCCCGATGCGCTCATTTTCTTCGAGAAATTCTACGCCTCCCATGCCGTGGTCGGGGCGGGCGCGCTCGACCCGGAAAAAGGCATTCTCGATTTCAGCTATAGTGAAGCCCAGCTCACCGTAAAGCTGCTGGAAAACGCGCGCCTGAAATTCCTCGCCGCCGATGTCAGCAAATGGTCGCGCGACGCCTCCGTGCGGGTCGCCCCGTTCACCGCCATAACCAGCTTTTTCACCGATACCCTGCCCAATGACAAACGCGTCGCCGCGGCATTCGAAAGTGCCGGGATCGAGGTGGAACTCTGCGGCGGAGACGCCGAATGAGTTTTATCGGCCCCGCCCCCCGGCCCGAAGACCTGCGCGATGTTCGCTATCTCCTGACCGACATCGACGACACCCTGACCACCGAAGGCCGCTTGTTACCCCAAACCTATCAGGCGCTCTGGGACCTGCGAGCGGCCGGAATTGCCGTCGTGACCGTGACGGGCGGCTCGGCTGGCTGGTGCGAACACATCGTGCGCGCCTGGCCCGTCGCGGCCGCCATCGGGGAGAGCGGCGCCTTCGTCATGACGGCCGAGCACAATCGGGTCGAGGTCGAATATTGGGAAGACGAGGCCCTGCAGACCGAACGGCAAACCCACCACCGGGCCGCCGTGGCGCCACTGCTGCGCGACCGTTTTCATCTGGCCCACGACCAGCACTTTCGTCTCGCCGATGTCGCCATCGACATCGTCGGCTATCCCCGCCGCGAGGTGGATGCGCTGGCAGACGAGATCCGCGCCCTCGGCGGCACGGTCGCGATCAGCTCGGTCCATATCAACACCTGGATCGGCGACTATAACAAACGCACCATGAGTGAGCGCCTGCTGCGCCGCTGGGGCCTTGGTGATGAGGACCTGGCGCGGCAGGTTTCCTTTGCCGGGGACTCGCGCAACGATGCACCCATGTTCGCCTTTTTGAGCAAGACTTTCGGGGTTGCCAATATCCTGCCCGTGCTGGACGATCTGCCGACCAAGCCGTGTTGGATTTCGGCCGAAATTGCGGGACGCGGCTTCGTCGATATCGCCCAGGCGCTGCTCGCGGCCAAGGGCTAGCCCAGCGCCTGCCTTCATTTTCAGCATAGCCATCATTCTGCAAAGGAAGTAGACAGCAGCCCGCCAGTCATGCAGTGACTGAGCCGCATAGGCCCTTGCAGTTGAGTACCATGGCAGAGTCGCTTTCGATTCTGGTGATTGACGACAACGCGATCCGCGCTTCGATCATCGAGGCCGGGCTGCATGAGGCCGGTCATGCGTCCGTGCGCGTTATTACCGATATCGAGGACGTGGCGCGCCGCATCGGCGAAATCGCGCCCGATGTGGTGATTATCGATCTCGAAAACCCCAATCGCGACGTACTCGAGCACTTTTTCGCCCTGAGCCGCACCATCAAGCGGCCCATCGCCATGTTCGTGGACAAATCCGACCCGGCGGAGATCGAAGCGGCGGTCGATGCCGGGGTTTCCGCCTATGTGGTGGATGGGCTGCGCAAGGATCGCATCAAGCCGATCCTCGACATGGCTATTGTCCGCTTTCGTGCCTTTTCGCGCCTGCAGGGCGAACTTGATGCCGCCCGCTCCGAATTGCAGGGGCGCAAGGTGATCGACAAGGCCAAGGGCATCCTGATGACCTCACGCGGTCTTTCCGAGGACGCGGCCTATGCGCTTTTGCGCACCACGGCGATGAACCAGAACCGCAAGATCGTCGAGATTGCCCAGGCGGTGGTTACGGCCGCGGAGTTGCTGGGACCATGAAAAAGGATTTTTACTCATGGGCCTGACGCAGATCACCGCCGGATATGTGCCGCTGCTCGATAGCGCGGTGCTGCTCGCCACGGAAGAATTCGGTTTTGCCGAAAGCGAAGGTCTGCGCCTCAATCTGGTGCGCGAAACCTCCTGGGCCAATATCCGCGATCGCGTCGCCATCGGCCATCTCGATGTCGCCCATATGCTCGGGCCCATGCCCCTCAGCGCCAATCTGGGGCTGACGCCGCTCGATGCCGCGGTGATCGCGCCCATGGCGCTCGGCCTTGGCGGCGCGGCCATCACCATGTCCAATGCCGTCTGGGCCAGAATGGCCGAAGCGGGCGCGCCCGAGGACGGCGCGCCGGGCCCGGTGGGGCAGGCTTTGCGAAAAGTGGTCGAAGAGCGCGCGCGCAGCGGCGAGCCGCAATTGCGCTTCGCCGTGGTGCATCCCGAAAGCGCGCATAATTATGCGTTGCGCTATTGGCTGGCGGCATCGGGGATCGATCCCGACCGCGATGTCGATATCGTCATCGTGCCCCCGCCATTGCAGGCCGACGCGCTTGCGGCAAAGCGCACCGATGGCTTTTGCGTCGGCGAGCCGTTCGGCTCGGTTGCCGTGGCGCGCGGTGTTGGGCGGATCGTCACCACCAAGGGCCACATCTGGCAAATGAGCCCGGACAAGGTGCTGGGCACGCGCCTGCAATGGGCCGAACGTTATCCCGAGCAATTGGCCGCCCTGCTACGTGCCGCAACGCGGGCGGCCCGCTGGTGCGAGGACCCGGCCAATCACGCCCCGCTGGCCGCCATGCTCTCGCGCGAGGCTCGCCTGGGCGTGGATGCAGACCTGTTGTTGCGCGCCCTGACCGGGCGGCTGCAATTCGAACAGGGCGTCGAAAAATCCATTCCGGACTTCTTCGTCCCCTATTCGCGCGCCGCCAATTTCCCCTGGGTCAGCCACGCGCTCTGGTTTTACGCACAGATGGTGCGCTGGGGCCAGGTGGCGCATACGCCGGAAAATGCGAAAAAAGCAGCGGCAAGTTACCGGCCCGATCTCTATCGCGCTGCGCTTTCGGGCATGGGCATGCCGGTACCCGGCGCCAGCAGCAAGATCGAAGGCGCGCTGACCGAGCCGACAGAAGTCGGCGCCATTGGCGGACGCCTGATGCTCGGGCCCGACGGCTTTTTCGACGGCACCGATTTCGATCCCGACAGGCTCGATAGCTACATTGCCGGGCAGAAAATATGAACACGAAATGAGCAGATTGCCGATCTGCCGTGCAAATAACCACCTGCCGCAACGCCTCCGGTTTTCGGCCAGATCTCTTTAACGACCTGAAAAATAAGCAGTTTGGCGGAAGAGCCCAGTTTGGCACGCTTCCTGCAA
>DATMSG010000213.1:0-18272 GCA_035565515.1 Devosia sp. | reverse complement strand
GGGCCAACGCCAGCCGGCGCTGCTGCCCGGCCGAAAGATAGGCGGCATCGATCCTCGCCTGCCGCCCGAGCCCGACGCGCTCCAGCGCCTCGGCAACCGGCAGGGCCGGATTGCCGTTGATCCCGCGCCAGAATTCCAGCGTCTCCATCGCCGTCAGGCGCGGGCGAATGGCATTGCGATGACCGCAGTGATGAAAGGCGGGACCGAAATCCGCGTCATGCCCCTCGAGCACCACCGATCCCTCCAATGGCGCAAGCAGCCCCGCCAGCGTCAGCAGCAGCGTCGATTTGCCCGCCCCGTTGGGACCGCGCAGCATCAGCCCGCGGCCGGCGGGAACGGAAAGGGCAATGTCGCGCGCAAGCATGGCCTCGCCGCGACCGACGCCCAGCGCGACGGTCTTGAGGCAGAGCGGGGAATGGACTTGCCCTTCAGTCATGCCCCCATCTCGTATTGAACCATGGGCGAGACTGGCAAGGGCTTTTCCGATTGACTATAAAGGACATAGATTAGAGTCATTCCAGCAAAGCGCGGTTTTACCGGCGGCCCCCTTGCTCTCCGGTAGGCAGCGTTGCAGCAGCAAAGGGCGGAGCAAGTGGCCTCACTAGACAGCTTCAAATCCAAGTCGACCCTCACGGTCGGTGGCAAGACCTATACCTATTTTTCGATTGCAGAAGCGGAAAAGAACGGTCTGGCGGGTGTGTCAAAGCTTCCCGGCTCGATGAAGGTCGTGCTCGAAAACCTGCTGCGCTTCGAAGACGGCCGCACCGTCACCAGAGCCGATATTCTGGCGGTCGCCGAATGGCTCAAGACGCGCCGTTCGGAACACGAAATTTCCTATCGCCCGGCCCGCGTCCTGATGCAGGATTTCACCGGCGTCCCGGCCGTGGTCGATCTCGCCGCCATGCGCGATGCCACCGCAAAGCTTGGCGCCAATCCGCAAAAGATCAATCCGCTCGTGCCTGTCGATCTCGTCATCGATCACTCGGTCATGGTCGACAGCTTCGGCACTCCCCTCGCCTTCGCGCAGAATGTCGAACTCGAATATGAGCGCAATGGCGAGCGCTACGAATTCCTGCGTTGGGGCCAGTCGGCCTTCGACAATTTCCGCGTCGTCCCCCCCGGCACCGGCATCTGCCATCAGGTGAACCTGGAATATCTGGCCCAGACCGTCTGGACCAGGGACGAGGACGGGGAAACCCTCGCCTATCCCGATACGCTGGTGGGCACCGATTCGCACACCACCATGGTCAATGGCCTCGCGGTCCTGGGCTGGGGCGTCGGCGGCATCGAGGCGGAAGCGGCCATGCTCGGCCAGCCGATCACCATGCTGATCCCCGAAGTCGTGGGCTTCAAGCTCACCGGCAAGATCAACGAAGGCATTACCGCCACCGACCTGGTGCTCACCGTCACCGAAATGCTGCGCCGACAGGGCGTGGTCGGCAAGTTTGTCGAATTCTATGGGCCGGGGCTCGATTATCTCAGCCTCGAAGACCAGGCGACCATTGCCAATATGGCCCCCGAATATGGCGCCACCTGCGGCTATTTCCCGGTCGATGCCGACACCCTCAAATATCTCTCGACCACCGGCCGCGACCCCGATCGCGTGGCGCTGGTGGAAGCCTATTCCAAGGCCCAGGGCATGTTCCGCACCACGGATACGCCCGATCCCACCTTTACCGCCACGCTCGAACTCGACCTCTCGACGGTCGTGCCCTCGCTGTCGGGCCCCAAACGCCCGCAGGATCGCGTCGCGCTGAAGGATGTCACCCGCGCCTTCGATGCCGCCCTTCCCGAACTCTCCGGCGGCCGCATCGAGCGCACCCGCCTGCCCGAGGACAGGCAGGAAAGCCGCTATGTCGATGAAGGCGCCAATGGCGTTCACGACATCCCCGAGGAAGCCGCCTTCCCGGTCAAGGGCGCCGATTATCGCATCACCGATGGCTCGGTGGTCATCGCCGCCATCACCTCGTGCACCAATACTTCCAATCCCTCGGTGCTGGTGGCCGCCGGCCTCGTGGCCCGCAAGGCGCGCGCCCTCGGGCTCAATTCAAAACCCTGGGTCAAAACCTCGCTGGCGCCCGGCTCGCAGGTGGTCACCGACTATCTCACCGCCGCCGGCCTGCAGGAGGATCTCGACGCGATCGGTTTCAATCTCGTGGGCTATGGCTGCACCACCTGCATCGGCAATTCCGGCCCCCTGCCCCAGGCCATTTCCGACACGATCAACGAGAACAAGCTCGTCGCCGCCTCCGTCCTCTCGGGCAATCGCAACTTCGAGGGCCGCGTGAACCCCGATGTCAGGGCCAACTATCTCGCCTCCCCGCCGCTCGTCGTCGCCTATGCCCTGCTCGGCACGCTCAATGTCGACATCACCACCGAGCCGCTCGGCATGAGCAAGGATGGCAAGCCGGTCTATCTGAAGGATATCTGGCCCTCCAATCACGAGATCGCCGAGATCGTTCGCAAACACGTCAATGCCGACATGTTCCGCTCGCGCTATTCCGACGTCTTCAAGGGCGACGAGCACTGGCAGTCGATTGCGGTGGAAGGTGGCGAAACCTATGGCTGGAACGGCACGTCCACCTATGTGCAGAACCCGCCCTATTTTGAGGACCTGACCATCGAGCCCAAGCCGGTGACCGACGTGGTTTCGGCCCGCGTGCTGGCGCTGTTCCTCGATTCCATCACCACCGACCACATTTCCCCGGCCGGCTCGTTCAAGGCCGGCACGCCCGCCGGCAAATACCTGACCGAACGCCAGGTCGCCCCCAAGGATTTCAACTCCTATGGCGCCCGCCGCGGCAATCATGAAGTGATGATGCGCGGCACCTTCGCCAATATCCGCATCAAGAACATGATGCTCGACGGCGTCGAAGGCGGTTTCACCAAAGGCCCCGACGGCTCGCAGATGGCCATCTACGATGCCGCCATGGCCTATCAGGCGCAAAACACCCCGCTCGTGATCTTTGCCGGCAAGGAATATGGCACCGGCTCCTCGCGCGACTGGGCGGCCAAGGGCACGAACCTGCTCGGCGTCAAAGCCGTCATCGCCCAGAGCTTCGAGCGCATCCACCGCTCCAACCTCGTCGGCATGGGCGTCATTCCGCTCCAGTTCAAGGATGGCGAAAGCTGGCAGAGCCTGGGCCTTGATGGCACCGAAACCATCGACATCATCGGCGTCGGACAGATCGAGCCGCGCGCCACCGTCCCGGTGAAAATCACCCGCGCCGATGGCTCCGTGCTCAATATCGAAACCCGCTGCCGCATCGATACCGCCAACGAGCTCGACTATTTTAGGAACGGCGGCATCCTGCATTACGTACTGCGCAGCCTCGTGGCGGCATAAGCGCATTGAAAGTGGATGGGAAACGGCGGCCTCCGGGCCGTCGCTTTCGTTTCGGGCTCTCTGGGCGCCAAAGCCCGATTCCGGGCGCTTCTCACCCTCTTTTGACTAGGCAGAGCACACAAGCCCAGCCTACAACCTTGCCCCATGACCAGACTCCTTCCCGGCCTGCTTCTGGGCCTTGCAGCCAATTTCGTCATTGCCGGCGCCACCTCGGCGCAGGAACTGCACATAGAACCCAAGGCCGTGGTGGAACTGTTCACGAGCCAGGGCTGCGCATCCTGCCCGCCGGCCGATGCGCTGCTGACCGCCCTTGCCGACCGCGATGACGTGGTCGCCCTCGCCTTCCACGTCGATTATTGGGACTATGTGGGCTGGAAGGATACGTTCGCCCAGGAAGCCTTTTCCGACCGCCAGCGTGCCTATGCCAAGGGCTGGGGGTCCTCCCGCATCTACACCCCGCAGATCGTCGTCAATGGTGCCAAGGCGGTGGTCGGCTCGCGCCGCAACGAAGTGCAGCAGGCCGTCGATCGCGCCAGCCTGCCGCTCGCCATGGACCTGACGCTCAATGGCGACATGCTGAAGATTTCCCTGCCGCCCAAGGCCGATCTCTCCGATGCCGTGGTCTGGCTCGTGACCTATATGGAGCGCGCCGACGTCAAGATCGACAGCGGCGAAAATGCCGGAAAATCCATGGTCTATACCCAGGTGGTGACCGGACGGCAGGTTCTGGGCATGTGGGAGAGCAAGACCGGCGCCGAACTCAAGCTCCCGCTCGGCGAAGTGCTGGGCGCGGCCAATACCGGCATTGCCATCGTCGTACAGCAGGAGCGCGGGGGCCTCCCCGGCGCCATTCTCGCCGCCGGCGCCTACGAGCCGTAGAGGACCGTCAGGCACAAAAGAAAACGCCTGCTCCGGGGGCTTGGAGCAGGCGTGACTGACTTTGGAGGTCAGATAGGAGACTGGCAACCGGACGTCATGGTTGGGGGCTCGGTCGGTCCGGTTGCCAGCCGCTGGAGGCAATGATTGGAACATGACGGTCCAATGGGGCGCCTTGAGGGACGAATCGTGGCCGAAATTGGATTTTTTCTTCCCTTGCCAAGCCGGGGGATTATGCCGATCATGACTCTCCGATGACATGAATCTCCTTGAGGGAACCGCGTGCAGGGTCGTCAGCCAAACCAGTCTCCGGCCAGTCTTTCTCTGGTGCATGTGGGCGAACCCCAGCAGCAGCCAGCCCGCGCTATCCAGCCCATCGTCGCCTTCGACCGCCGCGAGCTGATGCAGATTCTCTCGGTCTATGGCCGCAAGGTCGGCCAGGGCGAATGGCGCGACTATGCCATGGATTTCCTGAAAGACCGGGCGCTGTTCTCCATCTATGCCCGCGTCTCCGAACGCCCGCTTTTCGTGGTCGAGAAAAACCCCAAGCTCCGCGCCAGGCAGGGCCAATATCTCGTCACCAACCAGCAGGGCCGCATTTTGAAGCGCGGCCACGACCTCTCCCAGGTCCTGCGCGTGCTCGATCCCGACCTCGCCGTGGTCGGATGAATTTTGTCATTCGCCCGGCCCGCCCGGCCGACGTGCCGGCGATAAGCCGGGTCCTCATCGCCTCCATCACCGAACTCTGCGCCGCTGACCACGCCAATGATCCCGCCGCGATTGCCGCCTGGACGCGCAACAAGACGCCCGAAGGTGTCGCCGCCATGCAGGCCAATGCCGATCTGCTGCTATTCGTCGCCGAGGTCTCCGGCCGGATCGGCGCCGTCGGAGCCCTAACCCGCGGCGGCGAAATCGCCCTCAACTATGTCGCACCGGACATGCGCTTCCGCGGTCTCAGCAAGGCCATGCTTGCCCGCCTCGAAACCGAACTTCTGTCCCTGGGCTTTGCCGAAGCCCGCCTTGAAGCCACTGCTACTGCCCAGCGCTTTTACGAGCGCGCCGGCTGGCTCCCGCAGGGTCCGCAAGCCCGCGGTAGGGTGGTCAATGGCTATCCGATGAAGAAGATACTGGCCGGCTGAATTTTCCCGCCAGTTCGTCCGCATCGGGCGGCTCGAACAGCCTGGCCCATTGGCGCAAGGCCGTCATCGGGATGACGAAATGGCCTCCGGCGGCCTCCTGATTGCGCCGGGTGACGCGCGCTTCCAGCTCCGCCAACGGCACGTCCTCATACTGCACAATGCACGCCGCCCCGAGCGCCCGCGCCTTTTCCGCAAAGCCGGCCCGCTCCGCCCGGCTCCAGAAGCCGAAATCGAGAATGACGTCGCCGCCATGCGACAGGATATGGGCCGCGACCTCCCACATGATCGCTTCCACCGTGTCATGCCGCCGGTCATGGTCGGGATGGTGCATATCGTCGGCAAAGAGCCGCGTCTGCCATTCGTCCGGCGTCAGCCGCAGCGCCCCGGTTTCGGCGGCCAGCGCCTTGGCCCGCGTCGTCTTGCCCGAACCGGGCAGGCCCACCATGAGATAGAGGATGGCCAGGGTCAGAGCGCCTTCTGCAAATGCACGATATCGTGCCAGCGATCGAATTTGAGGCCCACCGATTTGTAATAGCCGACGCGCTCGAACCCGAACTTTTCGTGAATGGCAATGGAATTGGCCGTATCCGCCGTGATCACCGCCAGCATCTGCTTGAAACCATGCGCCTTGGATTGCACCAGCAGTTCCGTAAGCAGCGCCTTGCCGAGCCCCTTCCCGGTCTCGGTGGGATCGAGATAGATCGAATCCTCGCAGGTGAAGCGATAGGCCGCGCGCGGGCGGTAAAAGCTCGCATAGGCATAGCCGAGAACCTTGCCCTCGCGCTCGGCGATGATGACGGGATGACCGAGTTTCAAAAGGCCCGCATATTTTTCCGCGATCGCTTCCTCGCCCGGCGCCTCGGTATCGAAGGTGATGGCGGTGTGCTCGACATAATGGCGATAGATCGCGGTGATCTCAGGAATATCGGACCAGGCGAAGGGGCGCATGATGAAATCGGACATGGCGGCTTATAAAACAAAAGGACCGCAGCCTTTGTAAGCTGCGGTCCGATTTTTCGTCCAACCAAATTCCTTGATTCTTCGATCAAGGAAGCTGCTGATTACTCGCGATTGCCGAAGAGGCGGAGGAGCATCATGAACAGGTTGATGAAGTCGAGATAGAGCGAGAGAGCACCCATGATGGCATTCTTGGCCATCACGTCGGCGCCATAGGCGTCCGAATAGCTTTCCTTGATCTTCTGCGTGTCATAGGCGGTCAGGCCCGTGAAGATCAGCACGCCGACCACCGAGATGATGAAATCCATCATCGAGGACTGCATGAAGATATTGACGATCGAGGCGATGATGATGCCGACGAGGCCCATCATCAGGAAGTTGCCCATGCCGGTCAGGTCGCGCTTGGTGGTATAGCCGTAAAGGCTCATCGCGCCGAAGGTCGCGGCGGTGATGAAGAACACCTTGGCGATCGAGGCGCCGGTATAGACGAGGAAGATCGAGGACAGCGACAGGCCCATGACGGCCGCGAAGGCCCAGAAGACGCCCTGCGCCGCGGTCACCGACAGCTTGTTGATGCCAAAGCTCAGGACCAGCACGAAGGCCAGCGGAGAGAGCATGATCACCCAGGCCAGCGGGCTGCCATAGAGCAGCTGCGCATTGGCCTCGCTCGACAGGGCCCACTGGCTGGTGAAATAGGCGACGACGCCGGTCACCACGAGGCCAAGGCCCATGTAATTATAGACGCGCAGCATATAGCTGCGCAGGCCCTCATCGATGGCCAAGGCCGAGCCGGCCCGCGCACCGAGGGTCTGACGGTCATATTCAGCCATTCTAATTCCCTTTCCCTTGGAAAATCGCGGTCGGTAAACCGCCGGGGGCAATTGGCTTTTGCCACTTGAGTGCAAATATGGATTCGGACCTGTTGATTTACAAGGCGAAATGGCAAGCTGCGACATCTGTGACTGGCCAGATGACCCGATTGTGCTAGGCTTGTGCCAGAGATTCCGTCGCTCCTGCCTGGGAGACCTGCCATGCCCCGGCTTTTTACCGGCCTCGAAATCCCCTCGGATGTGGGTTTTGCCCTCTCGCTCAAGCGCGGCGGTCTTTCCGGCGCGCGCTGGATCGAACCGGAAAATTATCACATTACCTTGAGATTCATCGGCGATGTCGACAATCAGACCGCCAATGACGTGGTGGATAATCTAGACTATCTCGGGGAAAGCCTGCGCTTTCCCATCCGGCTCACCCATCTTGGCACCTTTGGCGGGGACAAGCCGCGCGCCCTTTATGCCGGGGTCGAGCCGAGCGAAGCCCTCAGCCGCCTGCAGGCGGCGCATGAACGCATGCTGCAGCGCGCCGGCCTGCCGCCCGAGGGGCGCAAATTCGTGCCCCATGTCAGTCTCGCCCGGCTGCGCGGCACCGCCGCCGAAGATGTGGCCCGCTTCATCGCCGAGGCCGGGCGCTTCGAACCCCTGAGCTTTTCGGTCACGCGCTTCGCACTGTTTTCGAGCCGGGATTCGGTGGGCGGCGGCCCCTATATCGTGGAAGAAACCTATCCCCTGGCAGCCTGACGCGGCCCGGCTCACGCAAGCGTTAGCCTCAATTTAACCGTTCGGGTCCAAAGCGGGTCCCGTGCCGCCACAATGCCAAATTGCCGCCGCCTTTGCCGAGCATTTGAGGCAAAAGCGGCGCATGTCAGCCCCGCTTGACAGCTTGGTAACCATGTTTGCGGCATGCTGGGCGGACGCATCCCCCGCAGACTGGCAGCGAAAAGAGGAAGAATTGGCAATGAAGAAAAAGACCGGTGGCCTCGTATTTGGGCTCGCGGTAACCGCTCTTGTGACTTTTGCGGCGGCCGCCCAGGCCCAGCAAGCCACCGAGCTGGGCTCGTTCAACGCCTGGACCGCCTGGCAGGCGACCGATGCCAGCGGCCAGATCTGCTATATTTCGGCCACCCCGACCAAGTCGGAACCGGCCGGCGCCAATCGCGACCCCATCCACTTCATGATCATTCACCGCAAGGGCTTGGGCACCAAGAACGAAGTCCAGACCCTGATCGGCTACCCGTTCAACGCGACCGCGGCCAATGCCAGCGCCTCGGTGGACGGAAAGTCCTATCCCATGGTCACCGAAGGCTCGGCAGCCTGGCTCGCCTCCACCGGCGATGAGGCCGGCTTCGTGTCCGCCTTCAAGGCCGGCAACCAGTTGGTCATCAAGGGCACCTCGCAGCGCGGCACCAATACCACCGACACCTATTCGCTCTCCGGCGCCACCGCGGCGATGAACGCCATCGACGCTGCCTGCAAGTGATTTGGGCTTTGCCCGCACTTTCGTTTAGACCATAAAGGGCGCCGGGCCTCGGCCCGCTGCCCGTTCCAATGCTGTGAGCCTCCCGTCCATGATCCTCGGCAAAAAATCCGCTCTCGCCCTGGCCCTCGTTCTTGCCACCGCGCTGCCGGCGCTGGCACAGTCGGCCCGGGTATTGGGCGATTTCAGGGACTGGTCGAGCTATGCCGCCGATGACGGCTCGGGCACCATCTGTTTTGCCATGACCAAGCCCAAGACCTCGGACCCGGCGTCCGAAGGCCAGGGCTATCTCTACATCACCAATCGCCCCGGCGAAGACGTGGTGAGCGAGATCAATATCGTGGCCGGCTATACGTTCCAGACCGGTT
The DNA here is from genome assembly GCA_035565515.1 of Devosia sp. Classification (GTDB taxonomy): domain Bacteria; phylum Pseudomonadota; class Alphaproteobacteria; order Rhizobiales; family Devosiaceae; genus Devosia. Next base: position 9,279 of record DATMSG010000213.1, on the reverse strand, counting down.
CGGTGGCAACGATCCGCGTCGGCGGCCAGAGTTTCGCGCTCTTCACCCAGGGCGACGCCGCCTGGCTCGATGATTCGGGCCAGTCCGCCGCGCTTGCCGCGGCCATCCGTGCCGGCTCCTCCCTGACGGTAGAGGGCGTCAATGCCGCCGGCACGCAGGTCATCCAGAACTATTCGCTCTCCGGCGCCACCGCCGCCCAGCAGGCCATCGGCGCCGAGTGCTGATCGGCCAGCCGGCACCTCCTATCCAACTTATCCCCGCCCCCAGGGGCTCGTTATAGAATCGAAACATTCCCCGTACGGGACGGAGTCGAGACGGACGGCTGCGGGGATGTTGAGCGCACGGGACCGTTCCCGTGTGGGTTCGGGGGCTGGCCGCATGCGACGAGCGATCAAGTGCCGCTAAAAGTCCTGTCCAAAAAATCAACGCCCCGAGGCGGTTTCGTCTCACTTACCTAAAATCTCAGGGGCGAAAGCGCCTCGGGGTCCGTTCCACCTGCAAAAACCTGACGCGGCGACGCGGTCAGGGTGGACGTGTTTCCCATGCAAGATGCCCCGTTGGCGCGGGAATGGCATTGTGAAAGGAAAGGGTGAGGGGCTAGGCTTTCACCGATCGCGGCAGGTCGCCCGCTTGCCAGAGGCCGAGACCAAAGCCATCCGGGTCCAGAAAATCGGCGCTCCAGCCGCCGGGGGCTTCGGAGACGGGGGTGACGATATTGACGCCCTTTTGCGCCAGTTCGCTCACCACATCGTCGATGCCGCCTTCCTCGAGATCGAAGACGATGGCGGGCGTGTCGCCGCGCTTGCCCTCCTGCTGGAAGAAGATCAGGTCCGGGCCGTTCTCGATCGAGCCCTGCAGCCAAAAGGGTTCGGCGCCCTCCATGCGTTCGAGGCCGAGGCCCAGGGTTTCGTTATAAAACCGTTCGGTGCGCAGGATGTCGCTGACATAGAAAACCACGCTGACATTCTTGGGTTTCAGGCTCATGGGAGGCTCCAATACTGGTTACATCACCCTATTGCCGCGGCGTGCCGCTTTGTGAGCGCCTGACGAGAAAAAGATGTCCGTCCGGATCGTGGCTCGCAAAAACGCCGCCATGACGGATCAGGGCCGGCAGCAGGGCGTCGCGGATACGGCCATAGGCGAGGTCGAGGTTGAGGCCGGTCAGTTCCTCGGGCGCGGCCAGGTTTTTGGCGGCCAGGTGGCGCTTCAGCGCCGCGACGCGCTGGCGCAAGGCCGTGTCGGGCAGGCCGAGCAGATAGGCAATTTCGCGCCGGTTATGCCCGGTCAGCACCAGGGCTGCTAAAGTGCGCAGAGCCGGGGGGAGGCCGGCCAGGATGTCGTCAGGTTTTTTGGGATCCCCGGTATCGGTAGCGAGCGGCCTTGCCGCCTGCCAGGCCGTTTCCCGGCCCCTGCGCCGCCTTGCCGTGCGCGCTTCCATGCGGGCGCGGTTGCGCACGACGCCGGTGAGCCAGCGGGCATTGTCGGGATTGTCGAGATCGCTCCGGCCTGCGGCGATGGCCGAAAGCAGCGCCTCCTGCACCACGTCTTCGGCCTCGGCCGCGATGTGCTCTCTGGCCGCGACGGCAAGGAGCTGGGCAAAGAGCCGGCCCCGCATGCCGCTCAGGAGGCCTTGGCCAGGGCAATCTGGGCGTCGAGCAGGTCGGCCAGGGCCGCGCCGGAAATGGGGGGCGAGAACAAATAGCCCTGGACCTCGGACACACCCTGGGCCCGCACCAGGGCGAGTTGTTCCTCGGTTTCGACCCCTTCCACCGTGGTCGACATGCCCAGCGACTGGCCCAGCCCGATCACGGCGCGGATAATGGCCTGGCTATCGGCGCGGCTGGCGAGATCGCGAATGAAGGAGCGGTCGATCTTGATCTTGTCGAAGGGGAAGGAGCGCAGATAGGAGAGCGAGGAATAGCCAGTGCCGAAATCGTCCATGGAGATGCGCACGCCCATGGCGCGCAATTCGTGCAGGGCCTTGAGCGTCGCTTCGCTTTCGGCCAGCAGCAGGCTTTCGGTGATTTCGAGTTCGAGCCGGCTGGGATCGAGCCGCGCATTGCTCAGGGCCCGGCGTACCTGGGCAACGAGATCGCGCTGGCGGAATTGCACCGGCGAGAGATTGACCGCGATGCGCACCGATTTCGGCCAGCTCGCCGCGGTGGCGCAGGCCTCGTTGAGAACCCATTGGCCGATGGCGGAAATCAGCCCGGTATCCTCGGCCACGGGCACGAATTCGGCCGGCGACACGGTGCGGCCTTCGAAATCCCAGCGCAGCAGGGCTTCGACGCAGGTCACCCGGTTTTCCGCCAGGCCGAGAAGGGGCTGGTACATCAGGCGGAATTCGTTGCGGCTGAGGGCCAGGCGCAGACCCGCCTCGATCAGGCGCCGCTGCTGCAATTCGGCATCCATGCCGGTTTCGAAGAAATGGTAGGTCGAGCGCCCCTCGCTTTTCGCCTTGTAGAGCGCCAGATCGGCGTTCTTGACCAGGGTATCGGTGGTCAGTCCGTCGCCGGGCCCGACCGCGATGCCGACGCTGGCGCCGATCTCGATCTGCTGGCCCCGGATATTCATCGGGGCGCCCATGGCCTTGATGATGCGATCGGCGATGCGGGCTGCGGCATCGGCGCTCTCGATCGGGCGCAGCAGCAGGGCGAATTCGTCGCCGCCGAGACGGGCGAGCAGGTCGCTTTCCCGCGTCGTGCCCCAGAGGCGCACCGCGGCTTGTTTGATGACCTCGTCGCCCACCGCATGACCGAGCGTGTCGTTGACGGCCTTGAAATGATCGAGGTCGATATAGAGCACGGCCGCCATTTCGCCGCGCTTGAGCCCGGCTTCGGTACGCGCCATTTCCTCGAGGAATTCGGCGCGGTTGGGCAAGTCGGTCAGCGCGTCGTGGCGGGCGAGGTGGTGGATGCGCGCCTCGTTCTGCCGCTGCTCGGTGATGTCCTCATGCGTGGAAACCCAGCCGCCATCCTTCATCGGATGGTGCTGCATCAGGATGACGCGGCCATTGAGCTCGTGAATATTCTTGCCATATTCGCGCTTGGCGATGACCTCGCGGCGCCAGAGAATATAGTCCTCCCGCGCTCCTCCCGCGCTCATGCCCTCATCGAACAAATGCCCCAGAATATCCTCGAGCTGCGCGCCGGGGCGCACGAAATTTTCGGGCAGATTGTAGATACGCGCATAGGGCTCGTTGCAGATGACCAGGCGCCCCTTGGCGTCCATCATGCAAAGGCCGATGGAAATATTGTTCACGGCCGCGTCGAGCCGGATATTCTGGCGTTCCAGCTCCAGCTTGCGCTTCTGCGCCGTCTCGGACATCTGGATTTCGTCGGTGACGTCTTCATGCGTCACTACCCAGCCCAGTTGTTCGGAATAGACATGGGCGGTCTCCACGATGCGGCCGCCATAGACCACTTCCTGGCTCTTGGTGCGCATGCCGCCGCGATTGGAGAGCAGATCGCTCGTATAGGCCTCATAAAAGGCGTCGGGGCTCTGGCCGGGATGGTTGCCGAGCTTGTGAGAGAGGTGAACGACCTCTTCGAGCGTCATGCCCTTCTTTATCGCGTCTTCGGAAAAACCGTAGAACTCGCGATAGTTCTTGTTCCACATGACCAGCCGGAATTGCGGCGACCAGACACAAAAACCATAGGGGATGTTTTCCAGCGCCGCATCGAGCAGCAGCGCGTCAGCGACGTCGGTTGTGCCAGCGTCCAAATCCCCCATCATCCCCTCAGTGTCATTGCCTTCATGACGCTTTGGTGAAGCTAAAGGCAGGGGCTTAACGCGGACTTAAATCGATGACGCGAATGAATTCAGCGCCGCCGCTCCAAGGTCGCGAGAACGGGGCGAGAGGGTGGATCGGCAAGAAGACCGGCAACCTGCCGGGCGCCGGCTTCGGGGCCGAGCCGGCCCATGTCGAGGCGCAGGTCATATGTCTTGCCGCGATGCACCGCCTCCTGCCAGCGCAAAACGGGCGGGGGCGCAGTGTCTCCGCTCGCATAAAAACCGCCCTGCGGATCGGCATTGCGGCGGCGCATGATTTCCGCAATGTCGCAGTCCACCCCGATCAACAGGGCGCCCAAGGGCCCGAGAATGGTCGCTGCCCGTTGGAGAATGCCGAGCGGGCTGGAATAATCCTCGTGCAGGCCGAGATCGGCAACCACGTCCAAGCCGGCTTCGGCCTCGAGGCGGATGGTTGCAAAGAGGAGGTCGTAGAGCTGCGCCACTGCCGGTTCGAGATCGGGCCGTTCGCCGCCGGGGCGAAGGCCGATGCCGGGCATCAGGGCGGGCGGCAAGGTCGCCATGAAACTGTCAACACCGGTGTTAAGCCAGGTGCCGGGCACGTTTTCCTGGATCGCCCGGGCAAGACTGGATTTGCCCGAGCGCGGAGCGCCGTTGAGAATGAGGATGCGCCCTTTGCGCAGCGCGTCGCCCGAACTCATCAGCCGCGGGCCTTCTTGTTACGCGCGGCCCAGGTTTTGAGGCGCAGGCCATTGAGACGGATAAAACCCTCGGCGTCCTTGTGGTCGTATGCGACGGCGCCTTCTTCGAAAGTGACAAGGTCCATCGAATAGAGCGAATTGGCCGAGGCGCGAGCGATGACCGAGGCAGAACCCTTATAGAGTTTGACGGTCACTTCGCCCGAAACATATTCCTGGCTCTTGTCGATCAGCGCCTGCAGCATTTCGCGCTCGGGCGAGAACCAGAAGCCATTGTAGATCAACTCGGCATATTTGGGCATCAGCTCATCTTTGAGATGGGCTTCGCCGCGGTCGAGGGTGATCGATTCGATGCCGCGATGCGCAAGGAGCAGGATGGAGCCGCCGGGGGTCTCGTAGAGGCCGCGTGACTTCATACCGACGAAGCGGTTCTCGACGAGGTCGAGACGGCCCACGCCATGCTTGCCGCCGAGCTCGTTGAGCTTGGTGAGGAGCGCGGCGGGCGACAGTTTTACGCCATTGACCGAGACCGGATCGCCCTTTTCATAGCCGATGGTGATGATCTCGGGCTCGTTCGGAGCCTTTTCCGGGTCGACCGTGCGCTGGGCGACATAGTCGGGCGCCGGAACTGCCGGGTTTTCCAGCACCATGCCTTCGGAGGAGGTGTGCAGGAGATTGGCATCGACCGAGAAGGGAGCTTCGCCACGCTTATCCTTGGCGATCGGGATCTGATTGGCTTCGGCATAGGCGAGGAGCTGGGTGCGCGAGCGCAGGTCCCATTCGCGCCAGGGCGCAATCACCTTGATCGAAGGGTCGAGCGCATTGGCGGTCATCTCGAAGCGGACTTGGTCATTGCCCTTGCCGGTGGCGCCATGGGAAATGGCGTCAGCGCCGGTTTCCTGGGCGATTTCGACAAGGCGCTTGGCGATCAGCGGGCGGGCGATCGAGGTCCCGAGCAGATATTGGCCTTCATAGACCGTATTGGCGCGGAACATGGGGAAGACGAAGTCCCTTACGAATTCTTCGCGCAGGTCTTCGATGCGGATATCCTTGATGCCGAACATTTCGGCCTTCTTGCGCGCCGGCTCCAGCTCTTCGCCCTGGCCGAGGTCAGCGGTGAAGGTCACCACTTCGCAATTATAGCTCTCCTGCAGCCATTTCAGGATGATGGAAGTGTCGAGGCCGCCCGAATAGGCCAGAACGACTTTTTTGATTTCATTCGCCATGGTGTCGTCCCAAGATTTTATGGCGACAGAATAGTCTGTCAGGCGCGCAATGATCCTGCGATTATCGCAAGTTTTTGACATTCTCTGGCATATTGTGCCAATCTCAAGATCCATAGCTTCGAAAAATGCCAGAAATGCTCGATGCCATCGACCGTCGTATTTTGAAAGCATTGCAGCGCAATGGGCGCATGTCCAATGTCGAATTGGCCAACGAGGCTGGGCTCTCCCCTTCGCCCTGCCTGCGCCGGGTGAAGCTGCTCGAGGAAAGCGGCGTCATCGATCAATATGTCGCCGTGCTCAACGGACAGAAACTGGGCCTGGGGCTGACGGTCTTTGCCCGCATCTGGTTCAAGACCCAGGATGCCGAGACCACGAACCAGTTCGCCGAGACGGTGCGGAAATATCCCGAAGTCGCCGAATGCTATCTGACGACCGGGGAGTGCGATGCGATCATGCGGATCGTGACCACCGATCTTCATGCCTATTGGCGGTTCCAGTCGGACTATCTCATGCGCATTCCGAGCGTGCAGAGCGTCAAGACGGACGTGCCGATGGAGACGATCAAGCGCAGTTTTGAGCTGCCGCTGGGTTGAAGCCTGTTCAGCGCCTGCGCTTAGTGCCATACCGGTTCGGTCCTTCGCAGCCTCAAGGCCAAACCATGCATGCCTTCATTCCCGACCTGCCTGTCATCCTGGCCTTTGCACTGGCGACGGTGGTTCTGGCCATCACGCCCGGGCCGGATATGGCGCTGCAATTGAGTCGGGCCATCAATTACGGTCGCGCCCATGGGGTCGCTGCCATGTTCGGGGCCATGGCCGGCATTGTGGTGCATACGACGCTGGTGGCCCTTGGCATTTCGGTGCTGATCATCGCGGCGCCGCCGCTGTTTCTGGCGTTGAAAATCGTCGGTGCGTTATACCTCCTGTGGCTGGCCTATCAGGCGATCGTCCATGGCGGTGGGCTCAGGATTGCCGAGGCGGCCAAGAAGCCACCGACCGTGCGGCAGAGTTTTGCAACCGGGCTCGGTATCAACCTCCTCAATCCCAAGGTCGTGCTGTTCTTCGTGACCTTCCTGCCGCAATTCGTCGATGCGCATGATCCCGGCGCGACCTCAAAACTGTTCTTTCTCGGTTTTGAATTCGTGCTGCTCTCGATCCCGCTCGGGCTCATTACGGTGCTGGCGGCCGATTGGCTCGCTGCCGCATTCAAGCGCAGCAAATGGGTCGAGCGGATTCTCAACTGGAGTTTTGCGGCGATTTTTACCGCCTTTGCCGCCACTATTCTCACGGCACAGGCACGCCACTAGCTATGATGGTCGCGCTTCTGAAACAGAAAAGTCTGCAACTTTTCCTGGTCACGCAGCGATGAACTATCGCCACGTCTTCCACGCCGGCAATTTTGCTGATGTGGTCAAGCACACTATTCTTACGCGCATCCTTGCCTACCTGATGCGCAAGGACGCGCCGTTTCGCATCATCGATACCCATGCCGGTGTCGGGCTTTACGATCTCAAGGGCGACAAGGCGGAAAAAACCGGAGAATGGGTAGATGGCATCGGTCGCCTGATCGATCGGGACCTTCCTGCTCCGGCAAAGGACCTCCTTGCGCCCTATCTCGATGCCGTTCGCGCGCAAAATCCCGATGGCGCATTGCGCTTCTATCCCGGCTCGCCACTGATCACGCGAAACATGCTGCGCCAGCAGGATCGGCTGATGGCGCTCGAACTGCATCCGGTCGATGCCGAGGCGCTGCGCGAGAATTTTGCCGGCGATTTTCAGGTCCGGGTTACGCATCTCGATGGCTGGCAGGCCCTTGGCACGCATCTGCCGCCCAAGGAGAAGCGCGGCCTTGTTCTCATCGATCCGCCTTTTGAGGAGCGGAATGAATTCGAGCGCATGGCGCAGAACCTGATCAAAGCTCACAAACGCTGGCCCACCGGGCTCTATGCCCTTTGGTATCCTATCAAGGATGGGGCAGACGTGGATAAGTTCGTCGCCCTGCTTCAGGCATCGGGAATTCCCAAAATCCTGAGGCTCGAGCTGACCATCCGTCAGCCTTCCATTCCGCCGCGCCTTCATGGCACCGGCATGATCGTCATCAACCCGCCCTTCGTGCTCGAAGAGGAGATGGGGGTGCTGATGCCTGTGCTTGCCGATCTGCTAAGTGACGAGGGCAGGGGGCGTTGGATGATTGACTGGGTGGCCGGGGAATAGGCTTTGCCTTTTCCGGCTCAGGCGCCCGCCAGAGCGTCGCGGTCCTTCTTGGAGAGGCGTTCGCTTTCGCTCTTGAGCTGCCCGCAGGCGGCAAAGATGTCGCGGCCGCGGGGGGTGCGGACGGGGCTGGCATAGCCGGCGCGGTTGACGATGTCGGCAAAGCGCTCGATGCGGCTCGAGGGCGAGGTGCCATAGTTCGAACCCGGCCAGGGGTTGAACGGGATCAGGTTGATCTTGGCAGGAATGCCGGCGAGGAGGCGCACCAGTTCCCTGGCTTCGGCATCGGAATCGTTGATGCCGTCGAGCATCACATATTCGAAGGTGATGCGGCGCGAATTGGAGAGGCCGGGATAGTTGCGGCAGGCTTCGAGCAGTTCCTTGAGCGGCCACTTCTTGTTGATCGGCACCAGGACGTCGCGCAGATCGTCGCGCACCGCATGGAGGGAAATGGCGAGCATGACGTCGATCTCGCGGCCGGTCGGCTCGATATAGGGCACGACGCCGGAGGTCGAGAGGGTGATGCGACGCTTGGAGATGGACATGCCGTCGCCGGCCGAGGCGATGAGCAGGGCCTGCTTGACGTTGTCGTAATTGTAGAGCGGCTCGCCCATGCCCATCATCACGATATTGGTGATGGCGCGGGTTTCGCCTGATGGCACGAGGCCGCCGTCATCGGGGCGGACCCCGCCGGGGAAATCGCCCAAGCGCTCGCGGGCCATGAGAATCTGGCCCAAAATTTCGCCCGCCGTCAGGTTGCGGACCAGTTTTTGCGTGCCGGTATGGCAGAAGGAGCAGGTGAGGGTGCAGCCGACCTGGGAGGAGACGCAGAGCGTCCCGCGATCGCTTTCCGGAATGTAGACGGTTTCGACTTCGACGGCCGGAAAATTGGGGTTTTGCGGATCGCGGAAGCGGAACAGCCATTTGCGGGTGCCGTCGATCGAAACCTGTTCGGTGACGATTTCGGGGCGATCGAGAATGAACGTGTCGGCCAGCTTCTGGCGCACGGGCTTGGCCACATTGGTCATGCGGTCGAAATCGGTGACCCCGTTCACATAGAGCCAGTTCCAGAGCTGGCTCGAGCGCATGCGCCCTTCCTTTTCGCCCACCACGTCATGGGCGACGAGCGTTTCGGCGAGCTGCGCCTTGGAAAGGCCGATCAGCGACGGCCGTGCCGCCGACTGGGGGCGGATGGCGGTCGAATGGTCAAGGTTCAGCGCGATGCTCATGGCGGCTCGAAGGGGCTCAGAAATGCGGGAAGTCCGGGGCCAATAGCATATGGGCGCCGAAAACACAAAGTCACGCCCGCGGGAGGCGGGTTTGCGAAGGGCGCAGGACCAGGGCGCAGCACTTTGCCCCGACCGCGTCGCCGCGTCAGGTTTTTGCAGGTGGAAC
>DATMSG010000212.1:0-5790 GCA_035565515.1 Devosia sp. | reverse complement strand
GTGAAACGGTGGCCCGGGTCGTCGCGCCACCGCCGGGGGAAAGTCAGCTGCGGCTGGTGCAGTTCGGCGATAAAGTAGTCAGGGTAGTCGGGCCAGACACGCCGTACGCCCAACCAGCGGGAGCAGGCTCTTAAGCTCGGGGCCATCGTGACGGCCGGTTAGCGCCAGCCGCAGCGGCAGGAAGAGTGGCTTGCCCTTGCGGCCGGTGGCGGCTTTGAGTGCATTGGTCCATTCGCCCCAGGTTTCGAGCGACCACGGCTCGGGCGGCAGCAGCGCCTTGGCGAGCGCCAGGAAATCGCGATCTTCATCGGCAATGATGGGCTCGACCGGGCCGAGCACCAGCTTGGACCATTCCACGATATCGTTGAACTTGTGCAGATTATCGCGCAGCAGCAGCCAAATGGCTTCGCCTTCCAGACCCAGGCTGGTGAGGCGCGGCAAGGCGGCCTCGTAGGGCATGGCGTGCAGCAGGCGGGCGTTGAGATTGTCCAGCTCAACCGGATCAAAGCGCGCGGCGCCATGCGAGATCATGGAGAAATCGAGCTTGGCGGCAATATCGTCCAGCGAGGCATAGGGCTCGATGGGCAGGCTTGTGCCGGTGAGGCTGGCCATGATGGCAATGGCCAGGGGCTCGTAGCCTTCGGCGCGGAAGTCGGACAGCGACTGGGAGCCGAGGCGCTTGGAGAAGCCCTGCCCTTCGGCGTCGGTCAAAAGGTTATGGTGGCCGAAAATCGGCACTGGGCCGCCCAAGGCCTCGAAGATTTCGATCTGGGTGCCGGTGTTGGAAACGTGGTCCTCGCCGCGGATGACATGGGTGATGCCCAGGTCGATATCGTCGACCACGGAGGGGAGCGTGTAGAGATAGGAGCCGTCTTCGCGCACCAGAACGGGATCGGACATGGAGGCGGTGTTGACGGTCTGGGCGCCCTTGATGAGGTCTTCGAACTGCACGGGGCGGCCATCGAGCTTGAAGCGCCAATGGGGCTTGCGGCCCTCGGCTTCGAGCTTGGCGCGGTCTTCATCGGTCAGCTTGAGGGCGGCGCGATCGTAAATCGGCGGCTTGCCCATGGCGCGGGCGCGGGCACGGCGGCGGCCCAGCTCATCTTCGGTTTCGTAGCAGGGATAGAGCCGGCCGGCGGCGATGAGGCGATCGCGGGCGGCGTCATAGAGCGCGGTACGGTCGGACTGGCGGACCAGCAGGTCCGGCGTAATGCCGAGCCAGGCGAGATCGGCTTCGATGCCATCGGCAAATTCACGGGTGGAACGAGCTGTATCGGTATCGTCCATGCGCAGCACATAACGGCCGCCATGGCGCTTGGCGAAGAACCAGTTGAGCATGGCCGGGCGGGCATTGCCCAGGTGAATACGGCCAGTGGGCGATGGCGCCCAGCGCACGATGGTCATCCGATGGTCCGGTCCTTGTAGCCGTTGGTAATGGGATATTTGCGGCCTAGCCCGAACGCCTTGGGCGTGAGCTTGGGGCCGGGAGCCGCCTGGCGGCGCTTGTATTCGGCGATGTTGAGCAGGCGTTCGATGCGCTGCACCAAAGCCTCGTCATGGCCTTGGGCCAGGATCTCAGCGATCGACTTTTCTTCCTCGACCATGGCGGTGAGGATGGCGTCGAGCACCGGATAGGGCGGCAGGCTATCCTGATCGGTCTGGTTGGGGCGCAGCTCGGCCGATGGGGCCTTGGCGATGATGTTTTGCGGGATGACTTCGCCCGCGGGGCCCAGGCAATCGCCGGGGACATGGGCATTGCGCCAGGCGGCCAGGCGATAGACCTCCATCTTGAACATGTCCTTGAGCGGATTATAGCCGCCGTTCATGTCGCCATAGATGGTGGCGTAGCCGACGCCCATTTCCGACTTGTTGCCGGTGGTGAGGAGCATGGAGCCCAGCTTATTGGAGACGGCCATGAGGACGACGCCGCGCATCCTAGACTGGATGTTTTCCTCGGCCAGATCGGCGGGGCGATCGCCGAAGACCGGGGCCAGCTGCTCGAGCGCAGCATCGACGGGATCGCCGATGGAGACGATGTCGTAGCGCACGCCGAGCCGGGTGGCGCAATCCTTGGCGTCCTTGAGGCTATCCTCGGACGTGTAGCGATAGGGCAGCATGATGGTGTGGACGTTTTCGGCGCCAAAGGCGTCCACGGCCATGGCGGCGACCACGGCGCTATCAATGCCGCCCGACAGGCCGAGCACGACCTGCTTGAAGCCGTTCTTGTGCACGTAGTCGCGCAGGCCGAGCACGCAAGCGAGCCAAGGTGCTTCGTCGGTGGTGGTGAGTTCGGTGACGTGGCCATTGGTGCAGGTCCAGCCGTCGTCGCCATCGACCCAGTCGGAGACGATGAAATCTGTGGCGAAGGACTTGCCCTGGAAGACCAGCTTATCGCCGGGCTCGATGGCGAAGGAGGCGCCGTCAAACACCAATTCGTCCTGGCCGCCGACCTGGTTGAGATAGAGCAGCGGCACCCGATCCTCGGCTACACGGGCGCGGACCAGCTCCTTGCGGATGTGCTGTTTGTTGGTCCAATAGGGCGAGCCATTGGGGCAGAGCAGGATTTCAGCGCCGCGCTGCACCAGATGCCCGCAGACCCAGGGGTGCCAGATATCTTCGCAGATCGGGATGCCGACCGACACGCCCTTGATGGTCACCGGTTCCTGCAGCACGCCGGGGACGAAATAGCGCCGTTCGTAAAAGACATCGTCATTGGGCAATTCGCGCTTGAGGCGGGTGGCGATGATCTCGCCGTTTTCGGCGACGACGACGCTGTTGTGCAGGCCCGTCTTGTCGCGCCAGACGGTGGGGAGGATCAGCGCGACACCCGTGCCGGCGGTATCAGCAGCCAGATCACGGGCGGCCTGCATGGCGTCTTCGACGAATTTGGGCTTGAACAGCAAATCGTCGGGGAAATAGCCGGTGAGGAACAGCTCGGAGAGCAGCAAGATATCGGCTTTGGCGGCGGCGGCGTCGCTCAGCGCCTGGCGGGCGAGCGCCAGATTGCCGGCGATGTCGCCGACCTTGGGATTGAGCTGGGCAAGCGCAATTCTGAGGCGGTCTGTCACGATGATGCTGGCCCGTGTGCTGGGAAAGAAGGTGACGCAGCGGCGCAAACCGCGCGCGGGCAAGACTTATCCGCTCACCCCGGCAAGGGCAAGCGGATCAAAGGTTGGAGATCGATGGCGGGCTAGAAGCGGCCGGTCAACTCGGCGAGGGCACCGTAACGCAACAGGGAGAAACCGTTGAGGTTCTGATCGCTGTAGATGTAGCTATCCGGCGTGGATGCCTCCCACCATTTCTGACGGGAACTGCTTGGCCCGTCGAGCAGCCAGGCGCGACCACCGACGCGGATCGTCAGATTCTCGGTGGGGTGAAAGCCGAGCATGATCTGACCACTGGCGCCGTAGAGGGCGCCACTGGTTTCGGTGCGGGTGCGGTTGACGGTGACGCCCTGAATGACGGTATCGGTCATTGGAATTTCGCTACTGGCGCCGTAGCCATAAGCATAGGGGATGGCTGCGACTTCGGCGTCGATATCGAACATTTCGTTGATATCGGCGTGGGCTGTTACGCCCAGGCGTAGGGAATGAATATTGAGACCATCGTCATTCAGCACGTCGTAGCGGTTTCGGTCAGGCGATTCCCGATTGTATTGGTAGCCGACCAGGGCGCCGAGGCGGAAGGTTTCGTTGCCAAACGGGGTATAGCCGAAATCGGCGCCGGCATAACCGATCTGGCCGCCTTCGAATGGAGAAGGGACGCCAACATTGGTTTCGTAGTCGCCGGTTGTGTAGACGGCGTAACCGGCCTGACCCTTCACGAAAGTGGAGGTGTAGTCATCGTCGATCCGGAAGTGGCCTTCCAGAATATGACTGCGATCCTTGGTATCGTAGGAGGTGCCGCCGACATTGGCGCTCTGCTCGCCCAGCGAATACCAGTAGCGCAGGCCCGCTTCCATGCGGAGGGGGTTGTCTTCGCTCTGTCCCCATTCGTTGCCGTAGGAGGGCCGCATGTCCGGGAACATTGAGTCTGCGCCCAGAGCGGGCATGGCCGTGCCGAGAGCCAATATCGCGGCGATGCTGGACAGGGAGCGGTTCATGACAATCTCCAGAACGTGGACCCTTTCTGGGTCGTTCAGGAAATTTATGGGTCATTAGGGTTAATGTTCCGCTAAACGGCGGATCGGGGTTTGGGCGGGGGCTAGCGCCCCCTGCCCTATTCGCCGGCGATGCGGGTTTCGCGGGGTGGTTTTTGGGCGTGGACTTCTTCGGCGACGAGGAAGGCCAGTTCCAGGGCCTGGCTCGCATTGAGGCGAGGATCGCAATAGGTGTGGTAGCGATCCGAGAGGGAGGCTTCGGTGACGGCCGAGACGCCGCCGACGCATTCGGTGACGTCGTCGCCGGTCATTTCGATATGCACACCACCGGCATAGGTGCCCATGTCGCGGTGGATTTCGAAGAAGGACTTCACTTCCGACAGCACGCGCTCGAAGGGGCGGGTCTTGTAGCCGGTCGAGGCCTTGATGGTGTTGCCATGCATCGGGTCGGAGCACCAGACGACGGTGCGGCCGGCGCGCTGCACGGTTTCGATCAGGCGCGGCAGGTGATCGTGGATCTTGTCGGAGCCGAAGCGGGCGATCAGCGTGATGCGACCGGCCTCATCGGTGGGATTGAGGCGATCGAGCAGGCGCAGCAGGTCTTCGCTGCTCAGGGTCGGGCCGCACTTGATGCCGATGGGGTTCTTGATGCCGGCGAAATATTCGACATGGGCCGCATCGGGCTGGCGGGTGCGGTCGCCGATCCACAGCATGTGGCCGGAAGTGGCGTACCAGTCATTGGTGATGGAATCGCGGCGGGTCAGGGCTTCTTCATAGCCGAGCAGCAGGGCTTCGTGGCTGGTGAAGAAGCTGGTCTGGCGCAGGGCTGGCGTGTTGTCGGGATTGAGGCCGAGCGCGGCCATGAAGGTGATGGCATCGTCGATCTTGCGCGCAACTTCCTCGTAGCGCGGATACCAATTGGAGCCCTTCATGAACCCGACGGTCCATTCGTGGATGCGGGTGAGTTCGGCATAGCCGCCCATGGAGAAGGCACGCAGCAGATTGAGCGTGGCGGCCGACTGGCGATAGGCCTGCAGCATGCGATCCGGATCGGGAACGCGGGAGGCTTCGGTGAACTCGATGGAATTGATGATGTCGCCGCGATAGCTGGGGAGTTCCACGCCATCAATGGTTTCGGTATCGGCCGAACGCGGCTTGGCGAATTGGCCGGCGACGCGGCCGACCTTGACCACAGGCTTACTGGCGCCATGGGTCAGCACGACAGCCATTTGCAGGAAGACACGGAAGAAGTCGCGGATGTGATCGGCACCGTGCTCGGCAAAACTCTCGGCGCAATCGCCGCCCTGCAGCAGGAATGCCTCGCCACGGGCCACTGCGGCGAGCTTGGACTTGAGATCGCGCGCTTCGCCGGCAAAGACCAGTGGAGGGAACGTGCCCAATTGACGCTCGGCCTCGGCCAGCGCGGCGCTGTCTGGATAGGCAGGCACCTGCGAGATGGGCTTGTCGCGCCAGCTATTGGGGGTCCAGGTGGTCATGTCGGGTCTCGCTCGCGCGGGTTACGGATTGTTGCGGGCGGAATACCAAGGGCGGCGGGCCGGGACAAGGATATTCGGGGCTGGGCTTTAGTATAGGGCGCACGGAAGCGCCGCCTGTGCTGCGGTTGTCGGGTTAGACGGACGGACCCCGAGACCAGATTCGCCTCGTGAGTAAATAAATATGAGGCGCAACTT
>DATMSG010000211.1:0-5036 GCA_035565515.1 Devosia sp. | reverse complement strand
GTCGCCTCCGCGCGCCTCGGCGCCGCCGAGGCCGGGCTTGCCGGCGTGACCTTTTCCGTTGGCGACGCCACCGCCTTGACGGCGGGTCCCGCCCAAGACGCAATTATCGTAAATCCGCCCCGGCGCGGCCTCGGCGATACTCTATGCGCCACGCTCGAAGCGAGCGCTGCCCCCACGATCATCTATTCGAGCTGCAACGCGGCCACCCTCGCCCGGGACATCGCCGCCTTACCCTCCTACATGCCGCAGCGCATCCGCCTTTTCGACATGTTTCCGCAAACCGATCATTACGAAGTCATGGTCCTCCTCACCCGGCGACCATAAGCCGTTGTATTTGTCCGGTTACAGGGTGCCGCAGGTCAAGAATCCTATTGACCTCTAGGCAAGTTCCTATGCACATGTCGCCCACCATGAGCGATATCCAGTCCTTCCGCCAATCCGTCGAATCCTTCATTTCCGCCCGCGGTTGGACGCCCACCCGTTTCGGCCGCATCGTGGCGGGCGATCCGCTCTTCGTGTTCGACCTGCGCGATGGCCGGGAGCCGCGCAGCGAAACGCGCGCGCGCATTCTGAAAGCCATGGCCGAGTTTGGCGAAACGGAAACCCAGTCCCCGCTCCGCATCGGCGTCGCCGGCCTCGGCAATGTCGGCGCCACCCTCGTGCGCATCCTGCAAAAAGACGGCGCCGAGCTGAACAAAAAACTCGGCCGCCAATTGCAGGTGACCGCCGTTGCGGCGCGCTCGCGTTCCCGCGACCGCGGCATTGATATTTCCGGCCTCGAGTGGTTCGACGATCCCGTCGCCCTCGCCAAGTCCGACAGCATCGATCTCTTCGTCGAACTGATCGGCGGGGAAGACGGCCCGGCCTTCGCCGCGGTCAAGGCCGCCCTCGAAAACGGCCGCCCCGTCGTCACCGCCAATAAGGCGCTTCTCGCCAAGCACGGCGTGCTGCTCGCCAAACTGGCCGAAGAATCCGGCGCCCAATTGGGCTTCGAAGCAGCCGTTGCCGGCGGCATTCCCGTCATCAAGACCCTGCGCGAAGGCCTCGGCTCCGCCCGCATCGCCAAGGTCTTCGGCATTATGAACGGCACCTGCAATTACATCCTGACCCGCATGGGCAATGAAGGCATTTCCTTCGGCGATTGCCTCAAGGATGCACAGGCTCTGGGCTATGCCGAGGCCGATCCGACCTTCGACGTCGAAGGTTTCGATACCGCCCACAAGCTCTCGATCCTCGCCACGCTTTGCTTCGGCTATGAAATCGCGCCCGACAAGATGCGCGTCGAAGGCATTTCGCGCATCACCCAGCACGACATCCAGGTCGCCGCCGATCTCGGCTACAAGATAAAACTCCTCGGCATTGCCGAACGTACCGAAAACGGCATCGAGCAGCGCGTGCACCCGACCTTCGTGCCCAAAGGCTCGGCCATTGCCGGCGTCGATGGCGTCATGAATGCCGTGGCCCTCGAAACCGACCATGTCCACGAACTTCTTCTCGCCGGCCCCGGCGCCGGTGGTCCACCCACCGCCTCTTCGGTGCTGTCCGACATTCTCGACATCGCCCGCGGCACCCGCGTGCCGCCGCTGGGCGTGCCGAGCGACGAATTGCTGCCCTATCGCGAGGCGCCCGCCCGCGCTCATGACGGCGGCTTCTATCTCCGCCTCTCTGCCAAGGATGTGCCCGGCGCGCTCGCGGCCATCACCACCCGCATGGGCGAAAAATCGATTTCGATCGATTCGGTCATCCAGCGCTCCGATCTCGCCGCCAAGGCCGTGGCGCCCGATGGCTCTTCGACGCGCACCGTGGTGATGATTACCCAACAGACTTTGGAATCATCCGTGCGCGAAGCGCTTGCGCAAATCGCTGCGGACGGCTTCATAGTCGGTGAACCGCAACTCATTCGTATCGAAACGCTCTGACACCGCCCCGGTGCCGGGCACCGGGAGGGAAAATGAAACTCAGCAAGGCCGATGACGGCAAATCGCCGGCACACCTGCATCGCTCGCTGACCCTCGAAATGGTGCGCGTCACCGAGCGTGCTGCCATCGCGGCGGCCGAATGGCGCGGCAAGGGCGACGAAAAAGCCGCCGACGAAGCCTCCGTAAAAGCCATGCGCGCCGAGCTCGAGCGCGTTTCCATCGCCGGCCGCATCGTCATCGGCGAAGGCGAAGAATTCGAATGCGACGATCTCTATGTCGGCCAGCCTGCCGGCATCGGTGAAGGCCCCGAAGTGGACATCGCCGTCGATCCGCTCGAAGGCGTCACCCTCTGCGCCAAAAATCAGCCCGACTCGCTGGTGGTCCTCGCCATGGCCGAACGGGGCGGCCTCCTCAACGTTGCCCGCAACGTCTACATGCACAAGATCGCCATCGGCGCCGAATACCCCGCCGAGACCGTCAATATCGAGTGGTCCGCCACCGAAAATGTGAAGGCCCTGGCCAGAGCCAAGGGCGTGCCCGTCTCCGAAATCACCGCCATCGTTCTCGACCGTCCGCGCCATGCCGGCCTTCTCGAAGAACTCCGCATGGCCGGCGTCTCGGTAAAACTCCTGAGCGACGGCGACATTGCCGGCGTCATTCACGCCGTGAACACCGAAGATACCGGCGTCGATATCTATCTCGGCTCCGGCGGCGCCCCCGAAGGGGTCCTCGCGGCCGCCGCCCTGCGCTGCATCGGCGGCCAGATGCAGGGCAAGCTCATCCTCGACACTCCCGACAAGCGCAGCCGCGCCCGCGAAATGGGCATCACCGACGCCAATCGTATCTACAATGTCAGCGACCTGGCCTCCGGCGACGTCCTCTTCTCGGCCACCGGCATCACCGACGGCTCCCTCGTCGACGGCGTAAAACTCCGCCGCCAATGGGTGGAAACCTCCACCGTCGTCATGCGCTCCTGGAGCCAGACCACCCGCTGGATCAAGGCAAGACACGCGCGATAATTTGCCCGATGTCGGCGGGCGTGGGATTTGCTCCCATTCGGCCGCCCGCACCTTTCAAAACCGCAGTGTCATCCCCGCGAAAGCGGGAACCTCCGTTTCCGCGCAGGAGATTTCGCTACTTCTTATCCGTCACGTCGAAAAACCGCGACGCAGCCCGCTCACTCCGCCACGCTGCCAGCACCCGGGCGACATTCTCCTCCACGCCGTCTCCCGTCTGCAATTCCAGGTCATACCGGCGCCCCTCGTGGATCGTCATCGCGTCCTTTTCCGCGCTCCCCACCGGCCGGTCGCCACGCGCCAATTCCCTCCGGTTGAGTTCCTCCACCGGACAATGCAGCGCCACGAACAACACATCGAACGGCGCGAACAATTCCGCCAATTCGCCCTGCCAGCCCGGCTTCTCGAGAATGTGCTCGACGATGAGGTTGTTTCCCGCCGCCGCATAGGCCGCCAGCGATGCATGATAACCGGCAAAGAATGGCGCCCGCATCTCGCGCCATTCGAAATCGCCCGCCTTCACCCGCGCCAGCGGCAACACGCCCGAGTCGCGCAGATGGTCGATGGAAATGTGCCAGAACGGCCGTTCGATCCGATCCTGCAGTGCCCGCGCCAATGTAGATTTGCCGCTGCTCGAAGCGCCATGCAGAAAAATGATGCTCGCTTTGCCTGTCATCGACAGCCTCCGAAATTGCCCGGCGCAGGAAGCATGTACACACAACGCGCCGCAACCCCTTCCCCCCCTCCGCCAAATCGCCTAACACCACCCCATGCTGGAAACGCGCCGCAATTTTCTGGACGTGACCCAATCAGTCCTTGGCCGCGCCTGGGTCGATCGCCTCGACGTCGCCGGCGCGCGCATGGCCACGGCCATCGCCCAACGCGCCGGCATTTCCGATATTCTGGCGCGCATCCTGGCGGGCAGGGGCGTCGATATCGACAGCGCCCAAAGCTATCTCGAACCCACCATCCGCAACCTGATGCCCGATCCCTCGACGCTGACGGCTATGGATGACCTTTCCGATCGGCTTGCCCGCGCCATCGCCGACAACGAATCCATCGCCCTTTTCGGCGATTATGACGTGGACGGCGCCAGTTCCTGCGCCCTGATGGTGCGCTATCTCGCCCATTTCGGCCTCACCCCGCAGGTGCATATCCCTGATCGCATCTTCGAGGGCTATGGCCCCAATATCGCCGCCATGGACAAGCTGATCGATGCCGGCGCCAGCCTCATCATCACGCTCGATTGCGGCACCACCAGCGACGGGCCCATCGCCCATGCCCGCTCCCGCGGCGCCGATGTGCTGGTCATCGACCATCACCTCTCCGACCACGATCTGCCGCCCGCCACGGCCCTGGTCAATCCAAACCGCCCCGACGATATTTCCGGGCTCGGCTATCTCTGCGCCGCCGGCGTCACCTTCATGGTGCTGGTCGCCACCAACCGCACCCTGCGCCAGCGCGGCGATACCGGCCTGCCCGACCTCCTGAAACTGCTCGACATCGTCGCCCTCGGCACCGTCTGCGACGTCGTGCCCCTCGTCGGCCTCAACCGCGCCTTCGTGCTCCGCGGCCTCGAAGTTGCCCGCCGCGGCGACAATCAGGGCATGGCGGCCCTGGCTCTCGCCGCCCGCGTCAGCGGCCCGCTCAATCCCTATCATCTGGGCTTTCTCATCGGTCCGCGCATCAATGCCGGCGGCCGCATCGGCAATGCCGCGCTGGGCACCCAACTTCTCGCCCTCGATGACGAGCACCAGGCCCTCGTCATCGCGGCCAAGCTCGATGAGCTGAACACCGAGCGCCAGCGCATCGAAGTCGAAGCCGTCGAGGAGGCCACTTCCGTGGCAGCAGCCGAAATCGGGGCAGGCGAGGGGCCGCCCATCCTCGTTCTCGCCTCGGCCAATTGGCATCCGGGCGTCGTTGGCCTCGTCGCCGCGCGCCTCAAGGAGCGCTTCGATCGCCCCGCCTTCGCCATCGCCCTCAATCCCGATGGCACCGGCACCGGCTCCGGCCGCTCCATGCCCGGCGTCGATCTCGGCAGCGCCGTCATCGCCGCCGTCGAGGCTGGTCTCATCCTCAAGGGCGGCGGCCACGCCATGGC
>DATMSG010000210.1:0-7808 GCA_035565515.1 Devosia sp. | reverse complement strand
GCCGCCCCGTCCGGCGAGCCCCCGATCAGCGACAGCCTCAAGATCGACGATCTCAAGCTCGAACTGGGCTATGGCCTGCTCGGTCTCGTCAAGGAAGACGAAAACGGCACGGACCGCCTCACCGAGCAGATCAAGGCGCTGCGTCGCCAGCTGGCGCTGGAACTGGGCTTCGTCATGCCCCCGGTGCGCATTCTGGACAACATGCAGCTCGAGCCCAACGACTACAAGGTCCGCATCAAGGAAGTGGAGGCCGCCCATGGGCAAATCCACGCCAACCTCCTCATGGTCATGGACCCCTATGGCAACCCGATCGACCTGCCCGGAAACCAGACGACCGAGCCGACCTTCGGCCTGCCGGCAACCTGGATCGACCCGGCGCTGCGCGACGAGGCCGAACTGCGCGGCCTTTCGATCATCGACCCTTCCACGGTGATTTCCACGCACCTGACCGAAGTGCTCAAGGCCAATGTCGCCGAGCTTTTAAGCTATGCCAATGTGCAGAGCCTGCTTTCGGGCCTGCCTAAGGACCAGCAGAAGCTGGTGGAAGACATTATCCCGAGCCAGATTTCGGTTTCCGGCGTGCAGCGCGTCTTGCAGGGCCTGCTGACCGAGCGCATCTCGATCCGCGATCTTTCGACCATTCTCGAAGGCATTGCCGAAGTCGCGGCGCCCGGCCGCTCGATCCAGGCGATCACCGAGCATGTGCGCTCCCGTCTCGCCCGCCAGATCTGCGCCGCCAATCTGGGCCAGGACGGCAATCTGCCGCTGCTGACGCTCTCCCCGCAATGGGAACGCGATTTTGCCGAAGCCATGGTGGGCGAAGGCGAGAACCGGCACCTCGCCATGGCGCCGAGCCGCCTGCAGCAATTCATCGTCTCGGTGGGCCAGGCCTTCGAAAAGGCCGCCCAGCAGGGCGAATTGCCGGTGATGATCACTTCGCCCTCGATCCGTCCGCATGTGCGCGCCATCATCGAGCGCTTCCGCCCGCAGACCGTGGTGATGAGCCAGAACGAGGTTCACCCCCGCGTGCGCCTCAAGACGGTGGGAGCGATCTAGGCGTTTCCGCGGGGATCAAGAATGGCAAAGGGCGAACCGCTGGTTCGCCCTTTGCTTTGTTCAGCTCGCGATATTGCCCGGAACCAAAGGCGGCAGGTTGATGACCGAGGCTTCGCGCGAGGTATCGACCTCGTCCTCTTCGGCCAGTTCCTGTTCGGCCTGGTACCAGAATTCCTGTTCGCGATCCTGGGGCTGACCGGCTTCGTCCCAAAGCTGATAAGCGCGGTCACGGACCTTGTGTTCTTCGACATGGGGCATGGTGCTCTCCTCCGTTAGGCATGAATGCTGAACGCGAGGATGACCTAGCAGTTGCGAACGACGCGGCCGTGACGCCAATTTTATCGACTGGTCAGCGCCAGCTTGGCGCCGAGCGCCACGAAGGCGGCGGCAAAGGACCGGCGCATCCAGGTCATGATGGCGGGCCGGGAAATGACATGACCGCGAATGGCCGCGGCAAAGAGGCCGTAAAGCGCGAAGACCACGAAGGTCATGACCATGAAGACCAGGCTCAATTGCAGCATTTGCGGCACGGCGCCCGGCGCATCGGCCGGCACGAACTGGGGCAGGAAGGCGAAAAAGAAGATCGAGAGCTTCGGATTGAGAAGATTGATGAGCACGACTTCCACCGCCATGTCCTTCAGGCTCTTGGCTTCGGCATTGGCCGCGACCGAAAGCGAGCCGGTTTCGCGCAGCGTCGCCCAGGCCATGTAGAGGAGATAGGCGACGCCGAGATATTTGATGATCTCGAAGGCGAGCGCGCTGGCATGGAGAATGGCGGCAAGGCCGGTGATGGCCGCGAGCATGTGGGGCACGATGCCCAGGGTGCAAAAGAGCGCGGCCCAGAGGCTTGCCCTGCTGCCCCGGCCAAGCCCGGCGGCGATCGTATAAAGCGCCCCGGCGCCGGGAGAGACGACGACGATCAGGGTCGTGATGAGAAATTCGACGCTCATGGTGGTCCTTCCGAGGGGTTTGCCGGAGAGTTTCGCTTTTCGCGCGGAACGGCAAGTGCCCGATGACATTATCCCCTCACCATCAGGAGACCAGCATGCGGCTCTTCGTTTGCGATCACTGCGGCAACACGGTCTACTTCGAAAACAGCATCTGCGAACATTGCGGCCATGCCCTGGGCTATCTGCCCGGCCACAATGCGCTCGTTTCGCTCGATAGAGCGGACGATGGCTGGGTGGCGCCGGCCATGCCGGGAGCGCGCTATATCTATTGCGACAATAGCCGGTACGGGGCCTGTAACTGGCTGATCGAGGCCGAACATGGCGGGCCCGTGCTGTGCGCGGCCTGCCGGCACAACGAGACCATTCCCGCGCTCGATGAGGGCGAAAACCTCGCCCGCTGGCAGGTGGTGGAGCGGGCCAAGAAGCGCCTGGTCTATTCCCTGCTGCGGCTGGGCCTGCCGCTGAAAACGCGGACGGAGGACCCCGGGCATGGCCTTGCCTTCCGGTTTCTCGCCGATGCCGGAAGCGCGCCGCAGGTGATGACCTCGCATGAAAGCGGCGTGATCACCATTGCCCTGGCCGAGGCGGACGACGCCGAGCGCGAGCGCCGCCGCACCGGCATGGGCGAGCCCTATCGCACGCTTCTGGGGCATTTCCGGCACGAAATCGGGCACCACTATTGGGACCTGCTGGTCGGCGGGCAGGCGCCGCAGGCGCGGTTTCGCGCGCTGTTCGGCGACGAACGGACCGACTATGGCACCGCGCTCCGCGCCTATTATGCCAGTGGCGCGCCGGCGGGCTGGCCGCAGACCCATATCAGCGCCTATGCAACGGCCCATCCCTGGGAGGATTTTGCCGAGACCTTTGCCCATTACCTCCACATCGTGGACACGGTGGAAATGGCGGCCGCCTTCGGGATCCGCGCGAAGCCGAAAACGGGCGATGCGGCACTGGCGCTGGCCCTAGCCTCGTTCGATCCCTATATGGCGCCCGATATGGGGGCGATCATCGACAACTGGGTTCCCCTCGCTTCCCTGCTCAACAATCTCAACCGCGCCATGGGCCAGGCCGATGCCTATCCCTTCGTGCTGACCCCGGCGGTGATCGAAAAACTCGGTTTCGTGAACCAGCTGGTGCACCGGGCGCCGGCATTGGCGGCGTGAGCCCTGCCCTTCCAGTGGCCGGGGCTTGCTGCTAAACCCCCTTCATGTCCGACATCATCATTCTCTCCGTCCCCGTCTTTTCCACCCTTGCCAATGCCGCTTTTGCCCTGCGCCGGGAGGTGTTCGTCTGGGAGCAGAAAGTGCCCGAAGAGGAGGAACTCGACAGCTATGACCTCACCGCGACCCATTATGTCGCCGTGGCCGAGGGCAATGTGGTGGCGACGCTGCGGCTGATCGAGCAGCCCGAGCATATGAAGATCGGCCGCGTGGCGGTGCACCAGGCCTGGCGCGGCAAGGGCGTGGCGCGAAAATTGCTCGAAAAGGCCATGGCCGATGCGCGCGCGAAAGGCCAGGAGCGCTTTTTCCTGACCGCGCAATCGGACAAACTGGGGCTCTACGAGAAGCTGGGCTTTGTCGCCTTCGGGCCCGAATTCATGGATGGCGGCATGCCGCACCGGGCCATGCGCGACTATGACAAGGCAAGCGCAACCTTAATCGATTAATTCAAATTTAACGCATTAACCTCGCGAGCGGACTCCTGCCCTCAAAGCTACGCTATTGTGGGCTTGTCGCTCAAAGGAGCGCGTCCTGACGAGCGGCCCAGTGTGTGGTGCTTCTGGTCGAGAACGCGAATTTTGCCTTTTCGCAGGACGCGACCAACCGCCAGGGAGGCGGAAAAGGGCCGGCACCGCCTCGCGCGGGAGCCGGCCTTTCCAATGATTTGCCCAAATCGCCCAAATGTTTCCGGACGGCAAACGGCCAAGGGTTCCAATCAGACTTGGAAAATTGATGGGGAACGGCTCGGGAAAAGAGACGTTGACCATCCATAACGGGCCACACGGCACTCTACCGGCAAGTTTTGCGCCGTATGGCCCTGTTCAAGTAAATGAACCATTGGAGCCTACAATGATCCGCACGCTTTTGACCACTACGGCCGTTGCCATGCTCATGGGTACTGCCGCTATTGCTCAGACCACCCCGGCCCCTGCCCCCACCGATACCCCGGCGACCACCACCGAGGCCCCGGCAACGGCGCCGGCCGATGCCGCCGCTCCGGCTCAGGTGGACGCCGCTCCGGTTGATACCGGCGCTGCCCAGACCACCGAGGTCAACGAGCCTTGGGACATGTCCGCCGGCTATGTCGCTGCCGACACGGATAATCTGGGCACGCGCCTGATCGGCCAGCCGGTCTATTCCAGCGCCGGTGACGATGCCGAGGAAATCGGCTCGATCAGCGATATCGTCTTTTCCGAACATGGGCAGATCGAAGCCGTTGTGATCGGCGTCGGTGGCTTCCTCGGCATTGGCGAAAAGAGCGTTGCCGTCGATTTCGACTCGCTCGAATTCACCCTGGCGGCCGACAATACCGAACGCTGGGTGCTGCCGACGACGGCCGAAGCCCTGACCACGGCTCCGGACTTCGTCTGGGCCGAGGATGAGCCGGTCGATGTTCCGGCCGCCGACGGCATGGCTCCCGCCGCGCCTGACGCCATGGCTCCGGCTGCCGATCCGGCTGCCCCTGTCACCACCAACTGATCTCTCCGCGGCCTCTCGCTCACTGAAGGCCAAAGGAAGGAAAAGGCCCGCTTCGGCGGGCCTTTTTACGTGTTCTCTAAAGCGTTTATCGAAGCGGCCGCCCGGCGGCCCGCTTCTCACCGATTGCGAAAACGCTGGCGGGCGACTTCGTCGAATTCGGCCTGTTCGATCTTGTTCTGCTCGTCGCGTTCGCGCTGATGTTCGCGCTGGTCGAGCAATTCGACCTTTTTGAGATCTTCGAGCGCCTCGGCCAATTGGTCCTGCGCCGTCTCGAGCTTGCCCCGCATATCGGTGGCGGAAGCCAGAAGATTGTCGCGGCGCTGCAGAGCGGCCTTGGCGAAGGTGGAATAGGCAAAATGGGCGACATCGGAAATGCCGGTCTTGGTCTGCTCGATCTCGATCTGCTGATCGAGTTCGGAAGCCATGCGCTCGAAGTCCGCGACCATCATTTCGATCTGCATGACCTGCCGGCGCTTTTCGTCGACATTGAACTTCTTGAGCCGAATGAGGCTCTCACTGCGCGATTTCAAGACCTGTACTCCTTACACATCAAGTCAGTCTCCGAAAGAGGCCCAAGCACACTCCCGTCAGACCTGCGCATCCGCCTCGGCGATGATTTCCGCAAGGCGTTCATAGCCCTCGGCAATCGTCGACGTTTCCTCCCGCTGCTGGTTCAAGAACCCTTCCAGCTTGGGATTGACGGCGATGGCGCGGTCCACATTCGGATCTGACCCTTTGCGGTAAGCCCCCAGCCGGATCAGTTCCTCCATGTCCGAAAATATGGACATGAGTTCTCGCGCCCTTGCCAGAACCGGCCGAACCTCGGCCGGTACGCACCCTGGCATGGTGCGCGAAATGGACCGGAGCACGTTGACGGCGGGATAACGCCCCCGCTCGGCAATGCCGCGCTCCATCACGATGTGCCCGTCAAGAATGCCGCGAACGGCATCCGCAATTGGCTCATTGTGATCATCACCTTCCACCAAAACGGTAAATAGTCCGGTAATGGAACCGGTCGTGGGCGTACCGGGGCCCGCACGTTCGAGCAAACGTGGCAATTCTGTGAAAACCGTCGGTGGATAACCCTTGGCAGTGGGTGGCTCGCCGATGGAAAGGCCGATCTCGCGCTGCGCCATGGCAAAGCGGGTGAGCGAATCCATCATGCACAGGACCCTCAGCCCCTCGTCGCGCAGATATTCCGAAAGGGCGAGGGAAATATAGGCGGCCTGGCGGCGCATCAGCGCGGCCTCGTCGGAGGTCGCGACGACGACGATGGCGCGCTTGAGGCCTTCTTCGCCCAGATATTCCTGAATGAACTCGTGGACCTCGCGGCCACGCTCGCCGATGAGGCCAATGACCGAGACATCGACATTGGTATTGCGCGCCAGCATCGACATCAGCACGGACTTGCCGACCCCCGAGCCGGCAAAAATGCCCATTCGCTGGCCTTCGCAAAGGGTAGTGAAGGTATTGAGGGTGCGCACACCGAGATCAAGGGGATCGCCGACGCGCACGCGATCATGCGCGGCAAGCGGGGACTGGCGCAGCGGATAGGATTTTGCGCCCTTGGCCAGGGGCCCCAGGCCATCGATCGGCTCGCCATTGGCATTGATGACGCGGCCGAGCCAGGCCATGGAGGGATTGACCGAACCGTCATGGCGCTTGAACACGGCCTTGCAGCCGAGCCGCACGCCGCCCAATTCGCCAAAGGGCAGGCAGAGGGCATGGCCATCGCGGAAGCCGATGATCTCGGCGGCCAGGTGCCCCCCATCGCTGCCCTCGATGATGACGCGGCCGCCGACGCGCAATTCGCGCACCGGGCCGACCACTTCGATGAGCAGGCCCTGGACCGATTTGACGCGCCCGAACACCTCGACATCGTCAATGGCGTCGATGGCCGATATGAGCGCCTTCATGGGGTGGTTCGGGCCTTTTGCTGACACAAATATGGTTTACGCCGAGCCCCGCGAATCGGGGCCGCCGCGAATCGCAAGATAACCGAACATTAACTTAAATTCGCTATTGGCTGGATGTTCGGGCCCTGGCCCGCCAGGGCGGAGCTTGATGCCCAAATCACCCCCACACCACGGAATGCACGAGTCGCCTGAATCGCTTGTAGGCACTTCTTAACGTACTACCTTAAGAAATTTTCATCTATTTTTATTAACAATTTCAAACACTTAAATTAAAATCACCTTACCGGTGTTTGCGTATTGCCGAAGCGAATTAAACTTTGTTAACTATTTGGGCTTAGGCTTCAGTCATATCCAGTAGGGTTGGAGCGTGGTGGTTGGACTTGTCATCCCACCACGCGGGTTCCAGCAGGAACGAATGACAAGGGGAATATAATGCGGGTACTCCTCATCGAGGACGATAGCGCCACAGCGCAGAGCATCGAACTGATGCTCAAGTCCGAAAGTTTCAACGTCTACACCACCGATCTGGGTGAGGAAGGCGTCGATCTCGGCAAACTGTATGATTACGATATCATCCTGCTCGATCTCAATCTGCCCGACATGAGCGGCTACGAGGTTCTGCGGACATTGCGCGTCGCCAAGGTGCAGACGCCGATCCTGATCCTTTCGGGCCTTGCCGGCATCGAAGACAAGGTTCGCGGTCTCGGCTTCGGTGCCGACGACTACATGACCAAGCCCTTCCACAAGGACGAACTCGTGGCTCGCATCCACGCCATCGTCCGCCGCTCCAAGGGCCATGCCCAGTCGGTCATCTCGACGGGCGACCTCATGGTCAACCTCGATACCAAGACCGTGGAAGTCCAGGGCGCCCGCGTCCACCTGACGGGCAAGGAATACCAGATGCTGGAGCTGCTTTCGCTCCGCAAGGGTACCACCCTCACCAAGGAAATGTTCCTCAACCACCTCTATGGTGGCATGGACGAGCCGGAACTGAAGATCATCGACGTCTTCATCTGCAAGCTGCGCAAGAAACTCAGCGTTGCCACCGGCGGCAAGAATTACATCGAAACCGTCTGGGGCCGCGGCTATGTGCTGCGCGAGCCCGACGAGGCCGATGTCTATAGCGAAAACGTCGCCTGATTTCATCGGGACGGACAGTTTTGAAAACCCCGCGCGACGCATCGCGC
>DATMSG010000209.1:0-3568 GCA_035565515.1 Devosia sp. | reverse complement strand
CATGTGGGCCGTTTGGCTTCTGCCGATCGGCCGGGCGACCCTTCTGGGTCTGCCCGGGGAAACGGCGGCGCGTAATGGGGACGACGGGCCGCCGAAGCTTTTTGCTGCCTTAGAAGGGCAGGATGGCGTCGAGCACCTGCTGGCCGTAGCGCGGCTGCTGCACATCGGTGATCTGGCCGCGGCCACCATAGGAGATGCGCGCTTCGGCGATCTTGGTCGAGGCGATGGTGTTGTTCGCCTGGATGTCCGAGGGGCGCACGATGCCCGAGACGATCAGGTCGCGCACTTCGAAATTCACGCGCACTTCCTGGCGGCCTTCGATCACGAGATTGCCGTTGGGGAGCACCTGGGTAATCACCGCGGCGATCGAGGTTTCGAGCGCTTCGGAACGGTTCACCGAGCCGGCACCGGCATCGTTGATGCCCGAGGTCAGGTCGATGGCCTTTGCCGGGTCGATGGAGCCGCCCGAAAGATTGTCCACCGCGGACCCGAATATCCCGCCCATGCCGGCCGAGTTCGACGAGGACCGGTTACGGTTGGTGGAATTGCTGATCTTGGCGCGGTCATCGACCGTGACCTTGACGGTCAGGATGTCGCCGACGCGATGGGCGCGCTCGTCCTTGAAGAAGCCGCGGGCCGAGGTGCGATAGAGCGAGTTCGACTGGTAAGTGTCGGCCATGGGCTCTGGCATGGGCATGCGCACCGGCTGGTAGCCGGCAAGCGTCGTCGGGTCCTGGATCTGGGTCAGCGGCGGGGCATTCCCCACATTGGCGAGCCGGTCCATGGTGTTGCAGGCGCCCAGCGCTGCCGTCAGCGTCAGAAGAGTGGCGATCTTGAAGGTTTTCATTTTGTCGATCCCGTTTAGAGGCCGGCGAGCGACACGGGCGCGCCGGTCACTTCGACCGTGCCCGGCGCTACGGCCGTCGCGCTGATCACGCGCTTTGACATGAGGTTGAGCACCTGCAGGCTGGAACCGCTGCTGGCACTGGTGATGGCCTGGCCCTTGACCGTTAGTGTCATGGGGCCACGCCGGTAGATGATGGTCACGAGATCGTTCTTGGCGACGGCCAGCGGCGCGCTGACATCGGAGAGGCGCAGCAGCATGCCTTCGCGGCTCTGGCGGTTGAGCGCCATGCCGACCAGCTGCTCGATGGGCGCAAAGGCATAGGCATTGGCCTGTCCCACCGGCACCGGACGCATGACGAGATGCTCGGGCATGAGGATCGTGCCGGCCGGCAGGTTGGCCGCCAGATGCGGCATTTCCACCGTCATGTCGATCGTGCCGGTCAGGTCGAGCACGCTCTTGTTGTCCGCCAGCAGGAAACGCGCCGAAAATTCGCGGCTGCCTGCGGTGTAGCGCAGCCCGTCGAGCCGCACAGCCACGCCATTGGTCGCCACCTGGATGGGATCGATGAAGCGCGAGAACTGCACCGTGGTGTTGACGCCGGGGCCAAGCAGGCCACGGGCCGAAAGATCGGCGATCACCAGGTTCTTGAGTTCGGCCTCGTCCACGATCGTGCCGGCGCGCGTCACGTTCACCGCCGAAAGGCCATTGGCCTCGAAGCTGGTGATGCCGATGCGGGCGGCTGCGGCGCGGATGGCCGAAATATCCACCTTGCCAGTCGTGCCCGGTGCCGGCGCGCTGAAGATCGCCGTCTCGGCCAGCGGGCCGGCATCGTCGAACATGTCGGCCACGGTAACGACCTGCGCCGTGACCGTGATATTGCCGCGCAGCGCCGGGGCTGCCTCGGCAGAGGCGGCAATGAGCGAAAGCATGCTCACCAGGGCCAGTTTGGGAAAATGGCTCAACTCGACCTCCTCTTACCGGAGCTGGCTCGTCGCCTGCATCATCTGGTCGGCGCCGGAGATGACGCGGGCGTTCATCTCATAGGCGCGTTGAGCAGCGATCAGGTCGGCGATTTCGGTCACGGAATTGACGTTGGCCATTTCCAGATAGTTCTGCATCAGATTGCCATTGCCGTCGGCATTGGCGACGCCAATCTGTGCCGGGCCGCTGGCGGCGGTTTCGAGGAACAGGTTGTCGCCCATCGATTCGAGGCCCGACTTGTTGACGAACCGCGCCATCTGGATTTGGCCGAGCTGGACGGGCGTACCGGCATTGCCGACAAAGGCTTCCACCGTGCCATCGGGCGAGATCGAAACGCCGGTGGCGTCGCCCGGAATGGTGATGCCGCCGGTGATTTCATAGCCGCTCGAATTGACCAGCGTGCCGTCCTGGTTGCGCTCGAACGAGCCGTCGCGGGTATAGGCGGTGCGGCCGTCGGGCAGGTTCACCATGAAAAAGCCTTCGCCGCGGATCGCCACGTCCAGCTCGCGCTCGGTCGGGTTGACGCTGCCCTGGCTCATCACGCGCGGGGTTGCGACGGTGCGCACACCCGAACCGATTTCGAGGCCGGCCGGCACCAGCGTGCCCTGGTCCGAGGTCTGCGACCCGGCGCGGGAGATTTGCTGGTAGAGCAGGTCTTCAAATTCGGCACGCTGGCGCTTGAAGCCGGGCGTGCGCATGTTGGCGATATTGTTGGAGATGACTTCGACATTGCGTTCCTGCGCGCTCATGCCGGTCGATGCGATGTAGAGAGCTTTCATGGCGGGTCCTCAATGTCAGGCGGAAACGGAGCCGAGGCGCTTGATGGCATCGCGACGCATGTCGTCCTGCTTCTGGCCCAGCGAGGCGATGGATTCGTAGGCGCGGGTGACGCGGATCATTTCCGCCATCTCCGCCACGCCCGAGACGTTGGACTTTTCGGTAAAGCCCTGCAGCACGCGTGAATTGGTGGCCGCGATCGGTGTGCCGCCGGACATCAGGTTATTGCCCTCGCGGACGAGGGCCTGGACCTCGGCGAATTCGACGATGCGGAGGCGGCCCTTGGCACCGGCGCTGGAAGAGATCGAGCCATCGGCGCCGACGCGGATATCGGTTTCCTCGGGGCCGAACTGGATTTGGCCGCCATCGCCCATCACGGGATTGCCGGAGAGATCGACCAGCGTGCCTTCATTGTTGATCTGAAAAGCGCCACCGCGCGTCCAGCGTTCGCCGGCTGCCGTCTGCACCGTGAAAAAGCCGTCGCCGCTGATGGCGAGATCGAGCGGCGCATCGGTCTGGACCATCGCGCCATCGGAAAAGTCCTGAATGGTCGCCCAGTCCTGGACATAGGAAAGGGTACGATCGTCGCCGGAGAAATCGCCATGGGCGGCGACCGGCATCTTGTATTCCTCGAACAGCAGCTGTTCGGCCTTGAAGCCCGTCGTGTTAATGTTGGCGATGTTGTTCGCCACCATGTCCATGTGGCGCTGCAACGCCATCTGGCGCGACAGTCCTATCAGTTGTGCGTTCTCGATCATCTCGATCCCCGGTTTCTTAAGTCCCCGAGATGGCCTGCTTCCCCAAGCCTGCCGCCTCGCTTCTCGAATTGCAGAAACCGTGCCAGACGCACAATTCTTGTAATTTCAATATGTTAGATTGATTGATGGGTTAATGTTGCCGGGATGCAATCCGGCACAGCGGCAAGAACTGCTCGGCAGAACTTGCCGGGTTAGGGCTAAAAGT
>DATMSG010000208.1:0-1552 GCA_035565515.1 Devosia sp. | reverse complement strand
TTCGCGGGAATGACGGCCTGGTGGGATGACGCTGAAGCCACTGGATCCCCGCCTTCGCGGGAATGACGGCCTGGAGGGATGGCGCTGAAGGCTCTCCGCACCCCACAAAAAAGCAAAGGCCCGCCATTGGCGGGCCTTCGTGCATTTCGATTCAAATCACCGGCAACTTCAAACCACCAGCAACCGCGGTCCGCCCCGGCTTCTCACCAATCCCGAAGCGCGACTCCCGGCCTCAACCAATCCAAAAATCCCGAATCGCGACTCCCGGCCTCAACCAATCCCGAATCCCGAATCTCAAATCCCGGCTTTCAAATCCCAAATCTCACCGCTTCTTGCGCACATACAACACCAACGAATGCTCCTCGATCTCGTAGCCGTGCTTGGCCGCGACCTTGCGCTGCAATTCCTCGATCTCCGGGCTTTCGAACTCGATGATCTTGCCGCTTTCGATATCGACCATGTGATCGTGGTGATGGCCGCGATCGAGCTCGTACACCGACTGGCCGGCCTCGAAGTTGTGCTTGAGCACCAGACCGGCCGACTCGAACTGGGTCAGCACGCGGTACACCGTGGCCAGGCCGATGTCCTCGCCTTTTTCCAGCAGCATCCGGTAGATGTCTTCGGCGGTCATGTGCCGCGGCTTGGCCTGCTCGAGCAGTTCCAGAATCCGCATGCGCGGGTGGGTGACCTTGAGGCCGACGTTGCGCAGGTCCTGCGATTCCATGGGTACTTCCCTTGAGCTGTGCGGCCCGGCACGGGCCGGACCGGAGGTGTTGACCGGCTGGCCGTCGCCGCGAGGGCTGCGCACTGGGCGGACGGAGCGGGCGGGCCGGAATGGCGGATGAACGCGCGGGGGTTGCCGACGCTGCGATCCGCCCTTGGTGGGGTCTGGCTTCAGTGTATCATCGGCCCCGTTGCCTTCGACTGCCGCAGACCCTCATACGATGCGTAAGCTCCTGCTCGTTCTCTCGATCTCCCTGCTCACCGCTGGCTGCGGCATCATCTACAAGCAGCCGATCTACCAGGGCAATCTGCTCGAGAAGGCCGCCGTCGACCAGCTCCAGACCGGCATGAGCAAGCAGCAGGTGCAGGTGCTGATCGGCACGCCGTCGATCGAAGACCCGTTCCATCAGAACCGCTGGGACTACACCTCGACCCAGCGCGTCGACCGCCTCGGCACCACCCAGCGCAAGAACCTGACCCTGTGGTTCGAAAACGACGCCCTGACCAAGTGGGAAGGCGACTACTTCCCCGAGCAGGACGAACAGATCGCCAAGGCCTCGGTCAAGCAGTTCGGCCGCAACCTGGCCCGCGACAAGGAAAAGGACAAGCGCCGCCGGCGCTGATCCTGGCGGCGCGGCGATCCGTCGCGCCCTGACCCGATATCTGGCGACTCGCTCAGCGCTTAAGCGGCCCTGCTCGAACGATCAGGTTCGAACCGCTTCGCGCTGATCGCCCTGCCCGTCTATTTCTTCAGCGGCCGATCGGCCGCGCGGCGCCTGCGCGCGTCCTTGGGATCGACCTGCAACGGCCGCAGCAATTCGACCCGGTC
>DATMSG010000207.1:0-2392 GCA_035565515.1 Devosia sp. | reverse complement strand
CGGCGTGCCCAGCTGCTCGATGCGGCCTTCCGACATCAGGGCGATGGCCCAACCCATTTCAAAGATGCCGGCAATGGCGAGATAGACCCAAGCCATGGGATTTACTCCTAGCTGTGGCGGGTCGTCCCGGCCGGAAAATTGGAAAGCGCAAGGTCGTCCTCGCGTCGGGCCATAGATAGGACATTGGGGGGCAAAGGTGAAGGGGTGGGCCTAATAAGGGTTGCATCAGATGGACCGGGAGCCTCGATCCGTCCCCTCCCCCTTGAGGGGAGGGCTAGGGTGGGGGTTCTGCGGTCTCCACGAACGCCTTGACCGTGGTAACTTCAGAACCCCCACCCTCAATCCCTCCCCTCAAGGGGGAGGGAGGTAGATCAGGGCCCGCTTAAGCCGTGGTGCCGGTCAGTTGCTCGCTCAGGGTCCAGAGCTGTTCCTGGGCCGCTTCGTCATAGGCGGCGGGGATGGCTCGGCTGGGTTTGTAATGCTTGCAATAGACGCCGGAGATTTGCGCCAAAGCCGGATCGGTGGCGAGGCGGACGAGTTTTTGGCCGGCTTTTTCGGGCGAGGCCATGAGCGGCGCCAGTAGCGTATGGGCGAGGAAGCGGGAAGCTCCGCGCGTGCGGCGGTAGATGTCGGTGCGGACCAGGCCCGGGGCGAGGCAATTGACGGTGATGCCGACGCCTTGCAGGCGCCGGGCCAGGGCGAAGGTGAATTGCACATTGGCGAGCTTGGTCTGGCCATAGACGCGGTAGCCGTCATAGGCGCGGTCGCGATTGTAGTCGGAGAAATCGAACGGAAATTGCAGGCTCGAGGCGGTGAGCACGATGCGGGCGGCGCCATGGGCCTTGAGGGCGTCGTGGAGGAGATGGGTGAGCAGGAAGGGGGCGAGGTGATTGATGGCGAGCGTCATTTCCACGCCATCGGGCGACAGCGTGCGCTCGCTGAAATGGGCACCGGCATTGGCGATGAAGCCGGAAAGGCGCTTGTGGCGCCCGGTGATGCGGGCGGCGGCGGCGCGGATATCGGCTTGCGAGGACAGGTCGGCATGTTCGAGCTCGACGGCGCGATTGCCGGAGCGCTGCACGATTTCGGCATGGGCGTCCCTGCCCTTTTGACCATCGCGGAGCAGCAGGACGAGCGGGTGACCCAGCCGGGCCAGCTGGAGTGCGGCGGCCTTGCCCATGCCCGAGGAGGCGCCGGTGATGACTATGGGGGACGTCGGCAAGATGGGTTCCGAAGTGCGCTGGATGGCGGTGTCCTAGGGAGACAAAAGGGCTGGGCGATGGCGGGAACGGAGTTGTGAAGCGCCGTTGGATTGGGGCTCCCGTCACCCCACCCTTGATCCCTCCCCATCAAGGGGAGGGAGGCGATGGAGCCGAGGGATTGGAGTACCCCCTCCTAGCCTCCCCCTGATAGGGGGAGGGATCTTTCTGTGTTTGCGGAGCGATCGCGGTTTTAGATTTGCGGCTTGCGTTTGGCTTTGTGGTCTTTGCCGGCTGGCTTGTCCTTGCCAGCCCATTTTGGCTTGCCCTTGTCCTTGGTGGGAGCCTTGGGGGCGCGGGGCTTGTCGAAGTCCTTGCGGGGCGGGCGTGGGGCTTCGGCGGGCGCGGGCTGGAAGTCGTCGGCGCCGAGGGTGGACGAGCCGTAGCGCTGCTTGCGGTCAGTGCGTTCGGGACGAGCAGCCATGGGGTCGTAGCGTTCGACGGGGCCTGGCGGGCGCTTGCCGGATGGGCGCGGGGTGGCCTGGCGTTCGCCGGGGGCTTCGATGGACGAGATGGTGACGCCGCGTTCGCCCGAGCCATTGCGCGCGATGGCGGCGGCGAAGGCATCGGCCTTGCCGGCGGCAACTTCGAAATGGGATTCGGTATCGAAAATGCGGATCGAGCCGATGGCGGTCTTGGTGACATTGCCGGCCTTGCACAGCATGGGCAGGACCCAGCGCGGCTCGGCCTTGTGCTTGCGGCCGACGGTGACCTTGAACCAGGTGCCGCCCTCGAATTTTTCGCGGGTGCGCGGATCCTTGTCGCCCGGCCGGTCCGGCATGGCGTTTTCGGTGACATCTTCGGGGGCCGGGCGGGCGGCGAATTGCTGGCGCAGATAGGCGGCAGCGATGGCCTCGGGGCTGTAGCGGGCGAGCAGCTGGCCGACGAAATCGGCTTCTTCCTCGGCGACCGGCAGGCTGAGGGAGGCGTTGGAGAGGATGCCTTCGCGGTAGCGGGCGTCGATCTCGCTCGCGGTGGGCGGGCCCATCATGGTGACGTCGAGCTTGGCGCCCTTGAGGATGCGCTGGGCGACGTTGCGGCGGTGCATCGGGGCGATGATGACGCAGGTGCCCTTGCGGCCGGCGCGACCGGTGCGGCCCGAACGGTGCAGGAGCGTATCGGGATTGGTCGGC
>DATMSG010000206.1:0-12336 GCA_035565515.1 Devosia sp. | reverse complement strand
GGTGACGGCGCCGGGGATTTCCCCAAGCCTGCCCCGGTCTTGCCTCTTGCGCCGGCGGAAAACCAACAGTAAAAGACCGCCATCCGTTCGGGCCCCGGCCCGCCCGGCGCCGCTTTAGCTCAGTTGGTAGAGCACATCATTCGTAATGATGGGGTCAGGTGTTCGAGTCACCTAAGCGGCACCATTTTTCCGTTTCTTTCAGACCTGTTCGGCCATTTCGGCGCGCGCGCTTTCATAGGCGTGGCGAGCCGACGCCTTGATGCGCAGCTGCGTGCCCTGTTTCACCGTCTGGGTGAAAAGTTGCTCGCGCTCGTGGCTGGTCGACAGGAAAAAGGGAAAGCGCCGGGCGACGCGGCTGCGGATATTTTCGACCGGCGCGCCGAAAAGCGCCACTGGGAAATGGAGGCCCGGATAGGTCCTCACCGTGCTCATGACTTCCGAGCCGAAGACGCGCTTGTAAAAGGGGCCGTGCTCGGGACGCACCAGAGCCAGGCAGAGGTCGGCGTCAAAATGCACCGAAGCCATGGCGGCAACGCGCAGCGTCAGGAAGGGCAGGGCGGGATAGGCGAGCGAAGCCTCCCGGTCCGCCGTGAAACGGCTGGGATCGATGAAGGTCCTTCCCGCATCCGCCATCGGGCTCAGGATATCGGGACACACTTTCATGCTGGGCGAGCGGCGATGTTCGGCGGTCAGGTGGTGCAGGCGAATGGAGCTGACCAGTTCGCCCTTGATATAGACGCCGAAACTCATGGCATTGGGCGTTTCGTCGAGATCGTCGATGCAGATTTCCTCCGCGTTGTGATCCATGAACCCCTCGCGGACATAGGCGCGATAGCGCAATTTGTAGATGGGGTCGTCGATGACGCCGGCATCGACCCGCGCATAGCTCACATCGTCGAGCACATCGATAAGGGCGCCCGAAAAGCGCGAGGGTTCGCCGGCGCGGGCCGCAGCCGCGCTATCCCTGTCGATCGCCATGCCGATTGCCCGCCCGCCTTCAATTGCCTCGGGGAAACGTTAACAAGCTATTAACCTTCCTCAAAGTTGACATTGCCGACGTGGTTAATTTGCGCGTCTGTCCGCATGGACGGACCGCGAGCCGCGCCTCAGGTCGATGACACGAGGCGCAGCGATACCGGGTTGTGCTGGGAATGCTGCTGTTCGAGCTGGCGTGAAATGGCCTCAAAACTCACCGGGGCGCCGAACAGGAAACCCTGAATGAGATCGGCCCGCGTATGGTTGATGGCGAAGTTGAGCTGGACCTCGGTTTCGACGCCCTCGATCGTGGTGATGAGGCCGAGATCCTTGCCGATCTGCACCACATTGGCGAGCAGTTTGAGGGCATGCTCGTCGGTTTCGATGCCGGTGAGAAAGGAGCGGTCGATCTTGAGCTTGGTGAAGGGCAGGGCGCTGAGATAACTCAGCGAGGAATAGCCGGTGCCAAAATCGTCGAGCGCCACGCCCACGCCCTGCTTGACGAGCTTGAGAAGGGCGGCGGCGGCGGCATCACGCTCCTCGATGACGGTGGTTTCGGTGACTTCGATCTCGAGCCGTCCGGGCGGCAGCCCGCTCTCCGCCAAGGCCTT
This sequence comes from Devosia sp., assembly GCA_035565515.1. Classification (GTDB taxonomy): domain Bacteria; phylum Pseudomonadota; class Alphaproteobacteria; order Rhizobiales; family Devosiaceae; genus Devosia. Next base: position 10,750 of record DATMSG010000206.1, on the reverse strand, counting down.
GCTGACCATGTCCTCGACATCGGCCGAGCCGAAATCGCGCGCCGAAATATTGACCGCGACATGGGTATTTCCCGGCCAGCTGCGGCAATCGCGCGTGGCCTTTGCCAGGACGAAGCGGGTCAGATCGGTAATCATGCCGGTTTCTTCGGCGATGGGAATGAAGGTTGCCGGCGGGATCGGGCCATAGGTCTCGTGATCCCAGCGCGCCAGGGCCTCGCAGCCGACAATGCGATTTTCGCGCGGATCGACGACGGGCTGATAGGCCAGATGCAATCGGCCTTCGGCAATGGCGGTCTTGAGATCGAGTTTGAGCTGCTGGCGGAGCTGATATTCGGTATCCATGCGGGCATGGAAGGTCATGATGCGGTTCTTGCCCTCCGCCTTGGCCCCGTTGAGCGCCAGATCGGCCTTGATCATCAATTGCTCGAAATCATTGTGGCGTTCCCCGGAGGAAACGATGCCGATGCTGACATCGATGTCGAGACGGCGGCTGGGCAGGTGATAGGTCTGGTTGAGGCTGGCCAGCAGGCGCGCCGCATCGGCTTCGATGCCCTCGGGCCCTTCGGAGGAGATGTAGAAGGCGATGAATTCGTCCCCGCCCAGGCGCCCGATAATGGTTTTTTCGGGCAGGGCGCCGGGCAGGCGGTGCCCGAGTTCGTGCAGCAATTGATCCCCGGCCAGGTGGCCGAACGTATCGTTGATATGCTTGAAATCGTCTATGTCGAGAATCAACAGCGCCACCTGGCCGGTTTCGGCCATGTCGAGCCGCGCTTCGAGCCGTTTTTCCACCAGTTCGGCGAAATAGGCGCGGTTGGGCAGGCCCGTCAGCGCGTCATAGCGCGCCATGTAGCTGATGCGTTCCTCGACGGCGATGCGGTCGGAAATATCTTCGAACAGCAGCACGGATTTGGTCTGGCGCGAGGAGATCGAGGCTTCGAAATAATGCCCCTGGGCATTGGCGACCAGCACCTTGCCGTTCGATCGGCTATCGATCAGCGCTTGGATGCGCTGGGTGGCGGGTTGCGGCACGGCGCCGGTCGCAAGGGCCTGTTCGAGCAGTTCATGGAGCGGACGCCCGATCCAGTCGGCGGGATCGTTGATGCCGAAAGCCAGGAGCGCGGTGTCATTGGCCACTTCGATCAGGTGGTTCCGGTCGAGCATGAGCAGGCCATGGGCCATGGTGTCGAGCGCCGCATCGAGCTGGCCGGCAAGGGCCGAAGCCTGGTTGCGGCCATGCACGGCGCGCAGCAGCACGTTGCGCGCATTGCCCGCGATTTTCCGCAGCGACAGGAAGAAGGGCAGCAGCAGCAGGGTCAGCAGGGCATAGTAGATATTGCCCACCAGCAGCAGCCCCAGGCACAGGGGCACGGCGATGAGCAGGACCTGAATGGTCATCAGCCTGTCGATGGCGAAATTGCGCTGAGAGACGCCGACCAGCACGGAAACCGAGACGCTGGCCGCCGTCAGTTCGGCAAAGGCGTCATCGACGACCCAGAAGCTGATCAGGCACCAGACCCCGTAAAGCAGCGCGATGGCGGCGGCGCCAAGGGTCGCCCGCCGCTCCCAGCAGAGCGCGGCTTCGACGTCTTCGTCGCCGAGCGGTACCTGGTCGAAGGCCTTCATGTCGAGATGGCGCAAAAAGCCGATGGCGACGAACAGGACGGCGATGCAGCCGAGCACCGGCGAGCCCGCTTCGAGCGCGGCGACCGCAGCGGCCAGCGCCGAACCATAGGCACCGAGCAGCATCGACAGGCGGTCTGCGTAAAGCGATCGGATCATCGACACATAGTCGATGGGCGGCAGTAATTTATGGGCGGCTTGAAACATGCCGGTCCTGTTATAATACGGATCGCGGGGGTGATCCGCCGCCCCGACTTCAGTCGGTGGCGGGTTGGTCTATTCGCCACGCTGGTGGCATATGGCCGCCATTCTTGGCGTGGCCGTTTGGGTGGGCGGTCGAATTCAACGTCCAGGGGGTTAAGACGGTCTTGAATGTTGAGGGGAAGATGAACTTCGTCGCCGCTTTCCCGTTGCCAGGGTGAACCCTTGCTTAATGGGTTCGATCAAGTTGAGGAGGCCGAAATGGCAGACAGGCTCAAGCCCGCCGAAATCGCGGCGGCACGCGGCAAATTGACCGGCTGGACCATCGAGGACGGCGACAAACAGCTGCGGCGATCCTTCAAGTTCAAGAATTTTTCCGAGGCTTTCGGTTTCATGAGCCGCGTAGCGCTGCTGGCCGACAAGGCGGACCACCATCCCGATTGGTCCAATAGTTACAACAAGGTCGAGATCGTGCTTTCGACCCATGATGCAGGGGGCGTGACGCAGAAGGACATAGACCTCGCCCAGGCGATCGGCGCCCTCGTCTGAGCGTTGCTAGTGGAAATTCCGGCCCTTGGGCATGGCGCCATAGGCGCGGCGGCGGGCCATTTCCACTTCGCGAAGGGCATTGCGGTCGCGGCTCTGGCTGCCCGGCGGGCCGGATTTGCCTTCATCGGCCCGGGCCACGGCCCTGTCGCCAAAATCCTTGCCATGGGACAGGTCGAGCAGGTGCGGGGTCAGGTCGGTCATATCCTCGGCGATGATGTGGATGACCAGACCCTCGCGTTGCAATTGCCCGCGCACGGCCAGCATGCGGCTCGACAGCAGGGTTCTGCGCATGGCGTCGTCTGCGAACAGCTTTGGCCAGACAACGATATTGGCGACCCCGGTCTCGTCCTCGAGCGTCACGAAAATGACCCCGCTTGCCGTGCCCGGCCGCTGCCGCACCAGCACGAGCCCGGCCACTTCAATGCGGTGGCCCGGCGTCACCGTCGAAAGATTTTCCGCCCGCGTCGTGCCGCGCGCGATCAGCATGGGCCGCAGAAATTGCACCGGATGACCCTTTAGCGAGAGCGAGAGGGTCGCATAGTCATGAATAACCTCCTCGCCCGGCGCCATGAGGGGCAGGCCGGCGGGTTCTTCGCGCGGCGTCTTTTCGGGCGGCGCGATGGCAAAGAGCGGCAGGGTTTCGGCGCCATGGGTGCCGATGAGACCCTTGACCGCCCAGAGCGCCTCGCGGCGGTTGAGCTTGAAACCTGAAAAAGCATCGGCGCGGGCAAGCTTTTCGAGGCTGGCAATGGATATGCCCGTGCGCAGCCAGAGATCGCGAATGGAAGAATAGCGCCCCCCGGCGCGGACTTCGACGATCCGCTCGATATCTTTTTTTGCCAGCCCCTCGACCTGCCGCAGCCCCAGGCGCAGGGCTTTGGTGGTCCAGATGTCCTTTGTCATGAGCTCATGGCGCGGCCAGACATGCTTGCCGACATCCCAGCCATCGGCCTCGAGGCTGGAATCGTGGTTGGACACATTGATGTCGGGCGGCCGGATTTCGACGCCGTGTTCGGTCGCGTCGCGCACCAATTGGCTCGGCGCATAAAAGCCCATGGGCTGGGAATTGAGCAGGGCGCAGGCAAAAACATCGGGATAATGGCATTTGAGCCAGCACGAGGCATAGACGAGGAGAGCAAAACTGGCGGCATGGCTCTCGGGAAAACCATATTCGGCAAAGCCTTCGATCTGAGAAAAGCAACGCTTGGCGAATTCCTCGTCATATTGTTTTCGAGGATTGTTCTTCATCCCCTCGATGAAGCGCTCTTTGAAAATCTCGATCTTGCCGGTGCGCCGCCAGGCGGCCATGGCGCGGCGCAATTGATCGGCCTCGCCGGGTGTGAAGCCGGCACCGATGATCGCCATCTGCATGGCCTGCTCCTGAAAGAGCGGAATGCCGAGGGTTTTTTCCAGAACCTTGTCTAGCGGATCGTCGGGGTCCGCCGTCCAGGGCTCGATGCCTTCGCGCCGTTTAAGATAGGGGTGGACCATGCCGCCCTGGATGGGACCGGGGCGCACGATGGCAACCTCGATCACGAGATCGTAAAAGACCTTGGGCTGCAGCCGCGGCAGCATGGACATCTGCGCCCGGCTTTCGATCTGAAAGACGCCGATCGTGTCGGCGCGATGGGTCATTTCATAGACCGGCCTGGCGATCTCCGTGCCCTTTTCCTCGTCGCTGAACCCTTCATCCTGCAGCTCGCTCAGGGTCACCTCATGTCCATAATGGTCCTTCATCAGATCGAAGGCGCGCCGCAGGCAGGTCAGCATGCCGAGGGCCAGAATATCGACCTTCAGGATTTTCAGCGCATCGATGTCGTCCTTGTTCCATTCGATGATGGTGCGGCTATCCATGGCCGATTTGCTGATCGGCACCAGGCTTTCAAGGCTATCGCGGGTGATGACGAAGCCGCCCACATGCTGGGATAAATGCCGGGGAAAGCCGCGCAGCACTTTGACCACCTCGAACATCTGCGCCAAGGTGGGGTCATCGGGATTGAGCCCGATATTTTTCACATTCTTCAGATCGAGCGAGGAACCCCAGCCCCAATGGAGCTGGTTGAAGGCGGCAATGGTGTCGTCGGAAATGCCGAAAACCTTGGCGGTTTCGCGGATGGCGCTCTTGGAGCGGTAGGAAATGACATTGGCGGTGAGGCCGGTCCGGCGTCCGCCATATTTCTGATAGACATATTGCATCACCTCCTCGCGTCGCTCGTGCTCGAAATCGACGTCGATATCGGGCGGTTCATCGCGCTCGGTGGAGATGAAACGGCCAAAGACCAGCGTCGCCTTGCGCGGATCGACCGCGGTGATTTCGAGACAATAGCAGACAGTCGAATTGGCGGCCGAACCGCGCCCCTGGCACAGGATCCCCCGCTCTTCCCGGGCAAAGCGCACAATATCCTGAACCGTCAGAAAATAGGCGGCATAGCCCTTTTCATCGATGAGTTTGAGCTCAAAGCGGATCTGGTCTTCGGTGCCGGGCGGCAAGCCTTCGGGAAACCGTTTCCTGGCCCCGGCCCAGGTCAGCCGTTCCAGGGTCTGCTGCGCCGTCTCGCCATTGCCGATGGTTTCCTCGGGATAATTGTAGTGAAGCTGATCGAGCGAAAAACTGATCCGGGCGATGAACTTTTGCGTCTGGGCAATCGCGTCGGGATGTTCGGTAAAAAGGCTCGCCATTTCGCGCGGATTCTTGAGATGCCGTTCGGCATTGGCGGCGAGGCGAAAGCCGGCCTCTTCGAGGGTAATATGTTCGCGGATGCAGGTGACGACATCGAGCACCATGCTGCGGTCGGGTTCGTGATATTGCACGTCATTGCTGGCGATCATCAGAGCCTTGTGCCGCCTCGCCATGGCCTCGACCCGGTTGAGCCGGGCGCGATCCTGGCCATCGAAGCGCGGCGTGCCGGCGATCCAGACCCTTTCCGGCGCCTGCCGGCTGAGGCGATCGAGGGTCTTTTCGGTGAGCGCCCAATCGCTTTCATCGGGAAGCAGGATGAACAGCTGGCCTTGCGAAAAATCCTCGCTTGGGCCGTGTTCCTCGTCAGAGACGGGATTGGCCGAACCAAAGAGATCGTCGAAAAAGAGCGTTGGATTGCCCTTTTCGCCCCGATGATTGCCGAGCGTGAGCAGCTTGCAGAGCCTTCCATAGGCGGTGCGGTCGCTGGGATAGGCGACGATATCGGGCGTGCCATCGGCAAAGGCCAGCCTGACGCCGACGAGATAGCGAAAATGGGGAAAAAGCTCCTTGTTCTCGCGCGCCGTCACATAGCCGCGCACGACGCCGGCAAAGGTATTGCGGTCGCACAGCCCGAGCGCGGTCATGCCCAGATGCAGGGCGGCCGCGACCATTTCCTCCGGATGCGAGCCCGAGCGCAGGAAGGAAAAATTGCTGGTGGTGACGAGCTCGCTGTAAAATGGCGGCTCGGGCGCGATGAGCTTGGGCGAAGGGGCGGCGAAGGCGGTCATGGGAAAAACCCATGCAGGTACCAGATGGGCTTCTTTCCCGCGCCATAAAGCCCCTGCCGAAACACCCAGAAACGGCTGCCATGCTGGTCTTCCACCACATAATAGTCGCGCGTTCCGGCCGTGGGGCTGAATTGGGGCAGGTCGGGCTCATAGGGCCTGGGTTTTTGCGGATCGGGCTCGACCAGGTTCAGCCGTTCCGGCTTCCGCCACCATTCCGCGCCCAGGCGCTCCGGCCCCTGACCGCTGACCAGACGAAAATTTTTCCCGCGCCAGACCATGGAGGCGGGCAGGCCATGGGGCACTTCGGCCAGGATAGCGACGGGTTCGGGCATGGGCAGCAGTTTTACCGGGCGCTGCAGGGGTGGGGCGGCAATCGCAGCATCGGTTCTCCCCGATTGCGTGGGCACCAGTCTTGCCGCGCGTTCGGGCAGGTGGCTGGCCACCAGTTCGGTGCGCAGAACCGCGAGCGGGCCGAGCCGGCTGCTCAATCTGTCATTGAGCCTGGCAATATCTTCGGTACCGTCCTCGATGGAAAAGGCGCCGGTCTGCACCGCATCGAGCCGGTCGAGGCTGCTGGCCGCCAGCCGCACCATGTCGATGCCGAAGCCGGGATCATATTCGGTTTCGAGCCGCTGCGCGCGGTGCTGGAAGAGATCGGCGATATGCCGGGGATCGCGCGTCACCCGCCCGGCATTGAGCGAGAGGGTCATGACCTTGTGGTCGACCCGATAGAGAAACAGGTGAAAGCTTTGCGCGCCCATCCCCTGGGCTTGCAGCATTTTGCTCAGTTTTACTGCCAGGTCATGGGTCGTGCGCAAGACATCGTCCATGAGGCTGATGGGGTCGGCAAAGCGCTGCTCGGCTAACTGATCCACCAGCGGCAGGCGCGGCGTCATCCGTTCCTCGATCTCGCCGAAAGCCTGGTCGAGGCGGATGAGCAGGCTCGCCCCGAAGCGGGCCTGGAGCGGTTTTCGGGGATATTGCCGCAATTGGCCAATGGTTTTGAGGCCCATCTGGGCAAGGGTAAGAATCTGGGCTTCTTCGAGCCGCAAGGCGGCGACCGGCAGGGCATCGAGCAGAGCGGCCAGCTCGCCCTCCCCGACCACCTGGCTTTTGGCAAAATGGCTGACGGCCCAGGCGGCCCCGATGGTCGGGGCAATGGCCCCGGCCACCCGGTAATTGAGTTTGCGCAGGCGGATAATGAGCTTGCTCAACATCTCCGCCTCGCCCCCGAAAAGGTGGGAAACCCCGGTAATGTCGAGCACGAGATCGCCAAAGCGGCTCATATCGGTCATCACCGAGACCAGCGGGCTGGCATTGGAGTGCCAATCGGCAAAATCGCCAAAGGCGGCTTCCAGTCCCGGCCGGTCGATTTCGCGGACCGTCAGCAGGGGCCAGATGGCGCGGGCATCGGCTAGGTTCTGGCCCAGGCGCAGTCCGTTCTGCAGTCCTTCCGGATCGAGTGCGGCAAGGCGCAGCCCGCCCTTGATGCGCTCATAAAGCGCCAGCGGCCGGCCTTGCAGCCCCGGTTCAGCCCGCTTGAGATAGTCGGTGGGCCAATAGGGCAGATGCAGCGCCAGAAACCGGCGCTTCTGCGAGGGATCGGCCAGGGCCAGCTGGCCTCGAGAAGATTGCAAAGCCATTTTTGCGCGCCTCCAGCATCCAGTCCGTTTGATTGTCGGCGATCCGGCCGCGTTCGAGTTTCAAGTGCCAGCGGGCATGGCCAGGGGCGCGATCGTCGAAGGGATTGCGGCCGCTGCGCTGGGGCAGGATCTGCCAGCGCAGGTGTCCGGCGCTGCTCTCCCGGCGGGTTCCGTAGCGCAGCATGAACAGCGAGACCCGATTGGCGCTGGCTCGCAGGCTCAGTCTGCGGCTGGCGGTGAAATTGAGCAGTTTCGAAGTGCCCTTCACCTCGGCAATGATGGCCGCGACCGCCCGGCAGGCGGTGGCCTCTTCGGTGGCCCATAAAAATTCGGCCATATCGGCGACGCGCACGATCACCAGCTTTTCGGGATCGATGCCAAACCAGCGCAAACCCGGCCCATAGGGCAGGCCGAAAAATTTCCCCTCCTCGGCCAGCTGTACATAGAAGATGGCCGAGCGCCGCGCCGTAAGCAGGTTTTTGGCCTGGGTCAGCGCAAAGGCGAGGCTGGCGCCGCTGTCCCGCGCGCCCTCGGCATAGATTTCCTGCACGAGGCCCGCCGGCAGGGCGGGAAACGCGCCGGGCTCGCCCCGCGCACGATTGGCCGCTTCCGCCAGTGCCGGCTTGCGCTCGATATCGGCAATGGTATCCCGCAGCGCAGCAAGGCGCTGTTGGCGGGTCGGGGCCTGCATGATGAAACCGTTTTGTCAGAACATAACGAGAACATGTTTGACTCCGAATCCGGCAGGAGTCGAGTCTCTTTTCGTGCGTCCCGAAAGCGGGTGTGGCGCTGCTGCATCAGCCGCGGTCAAGACCGCGTGAGATCGGCCGGCACCCATTGAGCAAAACCCCCTTCTGCCCCAGTCTTTGCCCGCGGCCTCCCGGCTCAGTTGCAAAACCCGTTTCTTTTCCCCGTCAACGAGGCTGAAAGCCATGTTCGAGGCCCTGACCCGTCTGTTCCAAAAACCCGAGGCGGCGACGAACAGCAATGATCCAAAGCTGTCGGTGGCAGCACTCCTTGTGCACCTGGCCGCAGTCGATGGCACGATGAAGGACGAGGAACGCAAGACCATTCGCGGTGCGCTGATGGATCATTACGATCTCGACGAGCCGAGCGTCGATCGCCTGATCAAGCAGGCGGCCGAGCGCGATGCCGAGGCGGTGGATTTTTACCGCTTCACCACCGGCATCACCCAATTGCCGATGGAAGACCGCGTCGAAATCATCCGCATGATGTGGACCGTGGTTTATGCCGACCGGCAGAATCACGAGCTCGAGGACAATATGGTCTGGCGCATTGCCGAGCTGATCGGGGTGTCGAGCCGCGACCGCACCGTCCTGCGCAACCAGATCCGCGGCAAGACCGACGAAACCTAATAGGCGGTAAAGTCCCCGATCACTTCCGGCTCGTCCCTGGCACAGTCGAATTGTCCCGCCTTGTCGGCGGCGGCGCGGGCGAGATCATTGGCGTCCTTGTTGGCCAGCGCATCCACATAGGCGATGTGGCAGGAATTTCCGTCCTTGATCTGGCTCACCACCAGCACCTGGCCCTTGTTCTCGCCGGTTTCGGCATCGGCGGTGTGATAGCGCACGATGGTGGCCACCGGGAAAAAATAGCCCCTTGCGTTCGAAAGACGCCATTCGAGCTTTGAACCCAGATTGTTGAACGGGGGCAGGGTCTGGAAACCGACCGAATTTTTCTTCGGCTCAAAGCCGTAGCTGATGGAAAATCTCAGGTCCCCTTCCTGCACCATCACCGGAAAGCCCTTATAGCCCGGGCAGGCCCAGCTGGCCCCGAAATCGTCGGCTTCGAGCACGAGGCACTGGTCGATATCGAGGTCGGTATAGGCGCTGGTAAAGCCCGACTGGGCAAAGGCAGGGGTCGCGCAAGTGACGGCAAGGACCAGAAAAAGACGCTGCAACATGGACCGGCCTCCTTATTGCGATAGGATCGGGATCATTGCTGGAGACAATGATCGAGATCAATTGCCGGACACAATGATGGGGTTATTGTGCCGATAACAAGGAGAAGAGCATGTTCAAATCCCTGCTTATTGCCACCGATGGTTCCGAATTGGGCGACAAGGCCGTGGCGGCCGGCATCGAACTCGCCCGGGTCCATGGCTCGAAAATCCTGGTCCTGACCGCGACTGATCCGGTCGCCACGGGTATCGGGGCCGGCGGTTTCGGCACGTTCGATGCGGGCCCGATCATTGCCCAGCTCGAAGAGGATTACGAGGCTCAGGCCAAAAAGCTGCTCGATGACGCCCAGGCTAAACTGGCAGCATCGGGCATCGCGGCCGAAACTCTGCATGTGCCGCGCCACCGGCCGGCCGATGCGATTGTGGACACTGCGAAAGAGCGCGGCGTCGATACGATCCTCATGGGGTCGCATGGGCGCAGGGGCCTCGGCCGGTTGCTGCTCGGCAGCCAGGCCTCCGAAGTGCTGGCCCGCTCCAGCGTGCCCGTGCTGATCGTCAAATAATCCTTGCAACCGGTTCGGGGCCAGCGCCTGCGGCGAACGGCTCCGGACCGGCGAATGGTTTTACGGCTTGCCTTTGTCCGCCGTTCTGCGGCAGAACCCCTCTCGTTCAGCCCCTCCCTGACGCAACGGACACGCCCAAATGAACATCGACGCCATCCCGACCGGCAAGAACCCGCCCGACGACCTCAATGTCATCATCGAAGTCCCGCTTGGCGGCGAGCCGATCAAGTATGAAATCGACAAGGATAGCGGCGCGCTTTTCGTCGATCGCTTCCTCTATACGCCGATGCGCTATCCCGGCAATTACGGCTTCGTGCCCCATACCCTGTGCGGTGACGGCGATCCGCTCGACGTGATCGTGATGAATTCGCGCCCGCTGGTGCCCGGCGCCGTGGTGCGCTCGCGCCCGGTCGGAGTGCTGTTCATGGAAGACGATGGCGGCCAGGACGAAAAGATCATCGCGGTGCCGGTCAGCAAGCTGACCCGCATGTATGACAATATCAAAGACATCGAGGATTTCCCCGAAATCCAGCTCGAGCGCGTCAAGCACTTCTTCACCCATTACAAGGATCTCGAGCCCGGCAAATGGGCCAAGATCGACCGCATCGGTAATCTGGCCGACGCCCGCAAGGTGATCCTTGATTCCATCGAACTGGCCAAGACGCAGAAATAGCTTTTGGCGCTTTGGCTGAGGCTGCCATGCGGTACGCCTCAGCCGCTTCCTATTGCGGTCATATTCGCCGGCTTCACTCGGGCGGCAGTTTGGGAGACCGGCATGAAGATAA
>DATMSG010000205.1:0-15187 GCA_035565515.1 Devosia sp. | reverse complement strand
TGGCGGGCAGCGGGCCAGCGGCGGGGATCGAGTTTTCCATGCTGGGGCTCGATCTGGCCGTTGCCGAAGGCACGGTTGCCGTTGGCTGGGATGGCGGTCTTTTCGAGGTTTCGCTCAATGGGCAGAAGCTTGAATGGCCGGGCGGGGCGCGGCTGGGCCCGGGCGACAGGTTGAGCATTTCGGCGGGCACCGGAGGCAATTACGGCTATCTGCGCTTCGGCGGCGAACTGGATGTGCCGATGGTGATGGGAAGCCGGGCGACCAGTTTGCGGGCGCGGATTGGCGGGCTGGATGGAAGGGCGCTGCTGGCAGGCGACAGGCTGAGGGTGATTGGGGATGGCGAGGCGCCGGCGGCGGTTGGGGCGCGTGAACAGACCGACGCGCCGATCCGCTTTGTCTGGGGGCTGCATGCGGAGGTTTTCGAGGCGGAACTGCGAGAAAAATTCGTAACCGGCGCATTTCGTATTTCATCGATGATGGACCGCATGGGGGTGCGGCTGCGCGACGAGGCGAAGGTCTTTGCCGAGGCGCGGATTCTTTCGCTGGTGTCCGATCCGGTGGTTGTGGGCGACATTCAAATCCTGGGGGATGGCACGCCGATCGTGCTGGGGCGCGATCATCAGCCCACGGGCGGTTATCCGCGGATCGGGACGATCATTTCGGCCGATCTCGATCGCTTTTTCCAGTTGCGGCCCAATGCGGAGCTTGTGTTCGCGCCGGTGGGAACAGATCATGCCCAGGCTTTGTTGCGGAGCGGAAGGGCATGACCAGCATAGATCTCAACGCCGATCTCGGCGAAGGCATGGGCACGGACGACGACCTGCTGGGCATCGTGTCGAGCGCCTCGATTGCCTGTGGCGGTCATGCGGGCGATGCGCAGACGATCCGGCATATTCTGAAACTGTGCAAGGCGCGGGGGATACGCGCCGGCGCGCATCCGGGCTATGCCGACAAGCCGCGCTTTGGGCGGTTTCGGCTGGTGATGCCGCTCGACCAGCTGATCGCCCAGGTGCGGGACCAGATGTTTCTCATTCGCCATATCGCGAGCGAAGTGGGCGTGCCGCTCGCTTATGTGAAGCTCCATGGGGCGCTCGCCAACCAGACGGCGGAGGAACTGGCGATGGCCGTCGCGGTATTTGCCGCGGTGCAGGCTATGGACGAGAAAATGGCGGTGCTGGCGCTCGACAATTCCGAGCAGGTGCGGGCGGCCAAGGCCGTGGGCGTGCCGCTGATCCGCGAGGCCTATGCCGACAGGGCCTATACGGCCGAGGGGCTGCTGGTGCCCCGGGCGCAGGAGGGTGCGGTCATTCACGACACCGACGCGGTGATCGAACGCTGCCTGAGGCTGGCGCAGAAGGGCGAGATCGTCGCCATAGACGGGACAGTCCTCAAATCGGGAGCGCGGTCGATTTGCCTTCATGGCGATACGCCTGGGGCGGTCGACCTGGCGCGCGAGCTGCGCGATGCGCTCGAGGGCGAGGGGATCGTCATTGCGGCAACGCCGCCGGAAGGGGATTTACCCTGGGCCTCTCAAGGGGGAGAGGGTGAAATCGGCGAAATGCCTTTGGGTTTGAAAGACCCAGGGTAATTGGTTGGGGAGCGGGACGCTCCTTCGGAGACCTCATGGTGCGCTTGTCGAACCGCGAGGTCGGAAACTGAAGCTCATGTGCCACGCCCTCGTCCTTCGACAAGCTCAGGATGAGGTCTACTTAATAAGCTAGATCGCCAGATATTCGTGGCGGAGCTCGGTATTGTCCAAGACCTCCTTGGCGGTGCCGGCGAAGACGACTTCGCCGGTGTCGAGGATGACCGCGCGGTCGGCGAGTTTCAGGGCCGCGACGGCGTTTTGCTCGACGATGATGGTGGTGATGCCCAGCGGCTTGATCGAGTGCAGGATGCGCTCGATTTCGTGGACGATGACGGGCGCGAGGCCTTCATAGGGTTCGTCGAGCAGCAGGAGCTTGAGGTCGCGGGCCAGGGCCCGGGCGATGGCGAGCATCTGCTGCTCGCCGCCGGATAGGGTTACGCCATCCTGGGTGCGGCGCTCGGCGAGACGCGGAAAACTCTCGTAGATCTGTTCGAGGCTCCAGCCATTGCCGGGGGCGACCTTGGCGAGGTTGATATTTTCCTCGACAGTCAGGCCCTGGATGATGCGGCGATCTTCAGGCACGAGCTGGATGCCGGAGCGGGCGGCCTCGAAGCTTTTCAGCTGGTGGATGGGCATTCCGTCGAGCCAGATTTCGCCCTGGCGCATCTGCGGATTGTCGGTGCGGGCGATGGTGCGCAGGGTCGAGGTCTTGCCCGCGCCATTGCGGCCGAGCAGGGCAAGGATTTCGCCCTTGCGCACATCGAGCGAGACGCCCTGCACGATATAGCTCTCACCGTAATAGGCGTGCATGTCGCGCACCGAGAAGAAGGGGCGGGTGGTTTCCACTTCGGCGGCGTGGCTGACGGTGGTTTCGGTTGTCATGGCGATGGAACTCATCAATGGGCTCCTCCGAGATAGGCTTCCTGCACTTTGGGATTGCCGCGCACGTCGTCGGGCGAACCATCGGCGATGATGCGGCCCTGGGCGAGCACGGAAATCTTGTCGGCCAGCGAGAAGACCACGTGCATGTCATGCTCGATGATCACCTTGGTCATGCCGCGGCTCTTGATCTTCTTGAGCAGTTCGATGGTCGTATTGGTGTCGTGGCGGCTCATGCCGGCCGTGGGTTCATCGAGCAGAAGCAGGCGCGGATGCTGGATGAGGCACATGGCCAGCTCCATGCGCCGCTTGTCGCCGCGGCTGAGACTGCCGGCGAGCATGTCGCGGCGGTTGAGCATGCCCACGTCTTCGAGCATGTGCTCGGCCTCGGCGCGGATGCCGGTTTCGCTATCGAGCGAGCGCATCATATTGAGGGTGAACATGCCGTCGCGCTTGGCCAGCGCCGGGATCATGACATTGTGCAGCACCGAGAGATCGGCAAAGATTTCCGGCGTCTGGAAGACGCGGGCAATGCCGAGCTGGTTGATCTGGTAGGGTTTTCGCCCCGTCAGCACGGTGCCGTCGAAGACAACCTGGCCGCTGGTAGGCGCCAGTTTGCCGATGATGACATTGAGCAGGGTCGATTTGCCGGCGCCGTTGGGGCCGATGATGGCGTGGGTCTTGCCCTCTTCGACCTGAAGGTCGATGTCGGCAAGGGCGTGGAGGCCACCGAAGCGCTTGTGAACGTCTGCGACATGCAGGACGACGTTGGATTTTTCCATTTTCTTTCCGTCCTACTCTGCGGGTTGCGTGCGGGCGCTGGTCTTGGGGCTGGAGGAGCCGGAGCGGCGGAAGAGCGCGGCGAGCCGCCGCACGCCCTCCATGATGCCGCCGGGCAGGAAGATCACCACGATGACGAAGGCGAGGCCCAGGGTGAGGTGCCAACCATCGCCCACGAACTTGCTGGTGACCTTGACCACGACATCGGACACGCCATCGGGCAGGAAGCTCCAGAAGCGGGCGAGAATGTTGTCATTGAGCGCGGAGAGGATGTTTTCGAAATATTTGATGATCCAGGCGCCGATGACCGGGCCGACCAGCGTACCGACGCCGCCGAGAATGGTCATGAGCACGACTTCGCCCGAGGCCGTCCACTGCATGCGCTCGGCACCGGCCAGGGGATCGGTGACGGCGAGCAGGGCGCCGGCGAGGCCGGCATACATGCCCGAGATGACGAAGGCCGAGAGCGCATAGGGGCGGGTGTTGAAGCCGGTGAACTGCATGCGCGTCTGATTGGACTTGATGGCTTTGAGCATCATGCCGAAGGGCGAGCCGGCAATGCGCTGGGCAATGAAGAAAGCGAGGATCAGGAAGCCGGCGCAGAAATAGAAGCCGGCATAGCCGCCGAGCTGCTGGCCGAAAAGGGTCGGCACCGGCTGGCCGACAAAGGTCTGGCCAATGGCCGCATCCAGAATGCGCGGATCGGCCAGCGTCAATTGCAGGCCGGTTTCGCCATTGGTGATGGGCGTCAGCACCGAATAGGCGAGATTGTAGCTCATCTGCGCGAAGGCGAGGGTGAGGATCGAGAAATAAATCCCCGAGCGGCGAAGGCAGAGGAAGCCGATGACGAGGGCGAAAAGGCCCGAGATCACCACGGCGAAGATCATGGCCGGGATGGCGTCGAGGGTCAGCAGCTTGAAGGACCAGACGGCGGCATAGGAGCCCACGCCGAAAAAGGCGGCGTGGCCGAAGCTGAGATAGCCGGTGAGGCCGAAGAGGATGTTGAAGCCCACGGCAAAGATGCCGAAGATCATGAAGCGCTGCAGGAGATCGGGGTAACCGGCGCCGAAGGGCGCCAGCCAGATCGGCATGGCCAAGACCACGATGGTAAAGCCGAGCAGCAGGAACAGGTCGTTTCGGGACATGAAAGTGGTCATGTCAGGCCTCCATCACGCCGCGCCGGCCCATCAGGCCACGGGGACGAACCAGAAGAATGACGACGGCGACGAGATAGATGATGATCTGGTCGATGCCGGGGATGATGGCTTTCACCTGGTTCATCGAGGCGAAGGACTGCAAAATGCCGAGGAGAAAGCCTGCGGCGACGGCGCCGGGGAGCGAACCCATGCCGCCGACGACCACCACCACGAAAGACAGGACGAGGAAGTCCATGCCCAGATGATAGTTGGGAGGCAGGAGGGGCGTGTACATGACCCCGGCCATGCCCGCGACGACGGCGGCGAGGCCGAACATGATGGTGAAGCGGCGATCGATATTGATGCCGAGCAGCCCGACCGTTTCGCGATCGGCCATGCCGGCGCGGACCACCATGCCGAAGGTGGTGAATTGCAGGAAGGCGAAGACGCCGCCGATGACGATACCGGCAAAGACGAAATAGATCAGGCGCCAGACCGGATAGGTGATGACGTTTGCCTGCATGCCGAGCCAGGCGCCGATATCGGCGGCACCGCGGAGATCCGTGGGCATGGGCTGCGGGATGGGGTTGGGCCCGAAAATGGACTTGATGACTTCCTGGGCAACGATGGCGAGTCCGAAGGTCACGAGGATCTGTTCGGCGTGGCTGCGCTTGTAAAAGTGCTTGATGATGCCGCGTTCCAGCCCGATGCCGACCAGGAGCATGATCGGAATGGTGACGATGATCGAGACCGGTACGGAATAATTGACCAGCACCGCGCCGAAATCACCGAGCCAGGCCTGAACCAGCGGCTCGCGCACTTCGAGCGGCGCGCCCCAGGGCGAGAGTTTTTCGGGGTCGAGGGTGACCGTCTCCATGGTGAGAAACATGCGCACGGTGACGGCGCAGAAGGCGCCGAGCATGAACAGCGCGCCATGGGCGAAATTGACGACGCCCAGCGTGCCGAAAACCAGCGTGAGGCCAAGGGCGATCAGCGCATAGGCGGCGCCTTTATCGAGCCCGTTGAGAAATTGCAGAAAGATGACTTCGAACATCGGATGCTCCGGGCGGTAGCAAGACCAGTAGCCTCATGGTGAGCCTGTCGAACCACGAGGGGTGAGACGACAGGCTCAGGATGAGGTCTACTGAGAAGGGCCCGCTCTATGAGAGCGGGCCGGAGATCAAGCGCACATCGGGACCGGTTCTGCCGGGCCGAGGTCGCCGCCGAAAATGGCGGGATCGTAGGCCACGGTGTCGCGGTCGATTTCCTGAACCACGTTCAGCACGTCGAATTCGCTGGTCGGGCTTTCATTGCCCTGCACCACGAGAACCGACTTGATGCACTGATGGTCTTCGGCGCGATAGAGCGTCTTGCCATTGCCCATGCCGTCGAATTCGTGGCCTTCCAGCGCCTTGATGACTTCGGGCGGATAGAAGGTGCCGGCGCGTTCCACGGCGTCCGCATAGAGCAGGGCCTGGACATAGGCGGTGTGCGCAGCCTGGGACGGCGGGGAGCCATAGGCGGCACCGAACGACTTGGTGAAGGCGATGGAGCCGGGGTCCTGCAGGTTCCAGTGCCAGTTGGACGTGCCGAAAATGCCCTTGACGCTTTCGCCGGCACCCTTGGCCATCAGCTCGGAGATGAGCGGAGTGACGATCTGGAAATCCTTGCCATTGGCCTGGCGGTCGCGCATGCCGAACTGCACGGCCTGGGTGAGCGAGTTCACCATGTCCAAGCCATAGTGGTTGAGGATCAGCACGTCGGCGCCGGAATTGAGGATCGGCGTCAGGTATTGCGAATAGTCGGTGGCGCCGAGCGGGGTGCGCACGGCAGCGACGGTGTTCCAGCCAAGGGCTTCGGTTGCCGCCTTGATCGATTCTTCCTGCGTCCAGCCCCAGGTATAGTCGGCCGTCAGGTGATAGGCCTGGCGGTCATTGCCATAGGACTGGCCCAGAACCGGGGCGAGGCCGATGCCGGACTGATAGGCGTTGAAGAAATGGCGGAAGCCGTAGCGGCGCTTGTCCTTGCCGGTGGTGTCGTTGGAATGGGTGAGGCCCGCCATGAAGATGACGCCCATTTCCTGGCAGAGGCCCTGCACGGCGATGGCTTCGCCCGAGGACGAACCGCCGGTGATCATGATGGCGCCGTCGCGCTCGATCATGCGGGTGGCGCCGGCGCGGGCCACGTCGGACTTGGTCTGGCTGTCGGAGGACACATAGGTGACCTTCTTGCCCAGAATGCCGTTGCCCTTGAGGGCGGATGGCTGGAGCACGTTCAGAAGCCCGCCGTCGCCTTCGCCATTGATATGGGCGATGGCCAGTTCATAGGCCTTCTGTTCGTCGGCGCCTTCTTCGGCATAGGTGCCGGTCAGCGGCAGGTTGAGGCCGAAGACGACCGTGTCGCCCGTCGGATTGTTGCAGAATTCCTGGGCCCAGGCGCCCTTGGTGAAAACGAGAGGGGCGACGCCCGAACCGATGATGCCGGCCATGCCGGTCTGCAAGACACGGCGCCGCGACAAGCCACGCTTCAAAATAGTCATTGATCTCCTCCTATGCGTGGGCAGCCGGTACATTGCCGGAGCCTCGACGCTGCCCAATATTTGCCGGATTTGAAAACGACGGCAATATCCCATTGTAATTCCACGATAATTCTGTAAATTGTTGTTCTGAATTGAGCATGATCTAGTAAATTCGTTTGCAATCGTGGTTTCGGGGAGGGAACGGCAATGCGGGCGCCCATCGGGTTTCGCATCTCCAACCGCAGGAAATCGCTCAAGATTTCGCAAGCAGCGCTGGCGCGGCTGATCGGCATTTCGCCGAGCTACCTCAACCTGATCGAAAACAACAAGCGCGACATCGGCGGGGCCTTGCTGCAGCGCGTGGCGCATCATTTGCAGATCGAGACGGCCGACCTAACGGGCGACGACGAGCAGAAGCTATTGCAGGACCTTGAAGAGGCCTATGCCGATCCGGTGGTCGAGTCGCTGGATTTTCAGCCCGACGAGCGGCGGCAATTGGTGGCGCAGTATCCGGCGAGCGCCGGGGCCATCGCGCGACTGCACCGGGCCTATACAAATGCGGTCGCGAGCGCGGACAATTATGCCGACCGGCTGCGCTCCGATCCGCTCCTCAGCCAATTGCTGCATCAGATCCTTTCCGGGATCACGGCCGTGCGCTCCAGTGCCGAAATTCTGGAGGATGTGCCCGACCTCGACGAGGCGGAGCGGCAGCGGTTTCTCGGCGCCATCGGGCGCGAGGCGCGGGCCTTGAGCGATGTGGCGCGCAGCCTTATCGGGCAGTTCGAGAGCAGTAGCCGGGTGGCCGGCAATGTTTCGGCGATGCGCGAGATCGACGACCTCATTATCGAGCAGCAGAACTACTTTCCGCAATTCGAGCGGGTGGCCGAGGAGTTGCGCGCCGAACTCGATGCGCAGGGGGCTTTCGGACCGGCGCTGCTGATCGACGAACTGGAGCGCCGTTTCGGGGTGCGGACGCAGATTGGCGGACCGGCGGGGATCGAGGACTTTCCGGGGCAATATCGCTTTGCCGCCGAAGAGCGGGTGATGTGGCTGCAAGGCTCCACCACCCTTGCCACGCGGCAGTTTCAGCTGGCGCGGCTCTTGGGCGAGCTGACGGCGGCGGAGGTTATGCGCGAAACGCTCGATGCGGCAACGCTCACCAGCCCGACGACGCGGCGGCTGGCGGCGCGGGCCATGGGATCCTATCTCGCCGGGGCAATCGTCTTTCCCTATTCGCGGTTTCTCGCCGAGGCCGAGAGGCTGGCCTATGACATCGACCAGCTCCGCCAAATCTTCAATGGCAGTTTCGAGCAGGTGGCGCATCGGCTGGTGTCGCTGCGCCGGCCGGGCGAGGAGGGAATACCGTTCGGCTTCCTGCGCTCCGACCCCGCCGGGCGTCTGACCAAGCATTTTCCACTGCCGGGTCTGCTGCTGCCCAATTCGGGGCATGCCTGTCCGCTCTGGTCGATCTATGGCGCCTTCAGGCAGCCCGAAACCCTGCTGCGACAGGTGGTGCAGTTTTCCGATGGCTCGCGTTACCTCTTCCTCGCACGGTCGTTGCAAAGGCGGCCGGGCTCCTATCGCGAGCCGGCGACGCATATTTCCATCATGCTGGCCTGCGACGTGCTGCATGCGGACCGGACGGTCTATGCCTCGGGGCTCGATCTCGACGATCGCGAGGCCGATGTGCCGGTTGGGCCGACCTGCAGGCTCTGCACGAGGCGAGCCTGCCCGGCGCGGCAGGAGGAGATGTTGACGCCCGATGGACCGCGCTCGGTGACGCGCCTGCCGCTGATCCCGCAAGAATTCGGCCTTGGCGATTCCGGCTGATTGGGCTTTATTGGAAGTGTTCGCGGAGGGGAGACCGCGGGCACTGGGGGGAGATTTGGCTATTGATATCCTGATTGCCGAGGACGAGCCGTCTATTCTGGAATCGCTGGATTTTATCCTTCGGCGTGCCGGTTGGAGTATTGGCTCGGTGACCGATGGCGACGCCGTGATCGAAGGCGTGCGGCGGCTCAAGCCGCGAATGCTGGTGCTCGATGTCATGCTGCCCAAGCGCAGCGGTTTCGACATTTTGAAGCATCTGCGCGCCGATGCCGACACGGTGAACCTGCCGGTGCTGATCCTGACGGCAAAGGGCCAGCAGCAGGACAGGCGCATTGCCGAAGAGCTGGGCGCCAATGGGTTCGTGACGAAACCCTATTCCAATGCCGAAGTGGTGGGGGCGGTGCGGCACCTGTTGGGCGAAGATGCCGGAGCGGCGTAAAATCGTCGGCGGCATGTTTTTGCTGACGACGGCCGGACTGCTGCTGCTCGTGCCACCGCTGGTGCATCTGTTCAATCACGATTTCACCGTGCTCGGCGTGCCGCAGATCGTGTTTTACCTGTTCGGCGTGTGGCTGGCGCTGATCGTGGGAACCGGGGTGCTGACAAGCCGGTTGCCGCGCGAAAGACCGCTCGATGGCGAGGAGGGCGAAAGCTAGATGCTCTCGGCCGATTTCGTCATCGCGACCGCCGTGGCCTATGTCGGGCTGCTGTTCGTCCTGGCCTATTTCGGCGATCGGCGCGCCCGGGCCAACAAGCGCTCCTGGCTCAATTCGCCGGCCGTCTATACACTGTCCATCTCGGTCTATTGCACCAGCTGGACCTTTTACGGCGCCGTGGGAAATGCTGCCCGTAGCGGCTTGGAATTCCTCACGATTTATCTCGGGCCCACAATCGTCTTCGTCGGCTGGTATTTCCTCCTGAGGCGGCTGGTGCGCATCAGCCATCTCTACCGCATCACCTCGGTGGCGGACCTGCTGTCGTCCCGTTTCGGCAAATCGAGCCGGCTGGGCGTGCTCGTGACCTGCATCGCCGTGATCGGCATCGCGCCCTATATCGCCTTGCAGTTGAAGGCCGTCACTTCGTCCATTCAGGCCGTGGCCGGGTCATCCGAATTCGGGCAGGGAAGCCTCAAGGGGATCGACGATGTGGGGCTGGCGCTGGGCGTTGCGGCAGGCATGGCGCTGTTCACCATCCTTTTCGGCACGCGGCATGTGGACGCCAAGGAGCAACATCACGGCGTCGTGGCGGCCATTGCCTTCGAGGCCGTGGTAAAGCTGGCGGCGCTGGTGGCGGTGGGGATCTTCGTCGTCTTTATCGGCGGCGGATTTGAAGGGATTTTCAGCCAGGCGGCGGCCAAGGGTATCGTCATGGACACCGCGGTCAGTTTCGACAGCCGCTGGCTGACGACGCTGGCGCTGTCGATAGCCGCCATCGTCTGCCTGCCGCGCCAGTTTCAGGTGACGGTGGTCGAGAATTCCGACGAAAACCACCTGCGCATCGCCGGCTGGGCCTTTCCGGCCTATATGCTCTTGTTGAGCATCTTTATCCTGCCCATCGCCATCTATGGGCTGACGGTGATGCCGGAGGGCTCCAATCCCGACATGTTCGCGCTGACCCTGCCGCTGGCGGCCGGGCAGAACGGGTTGGCGCTGTTCGCCTTCATCGGCGGATTTTCCTCGGCCACCTCGATGATCATTCTCGAATCCATTGCGCTCTCGATCATGGTGTCGAACCACATCATCATGCCGCTGGTCTTGCGCTTCAGCCCACCGCAATATGGGGACGGGCAGGGGGTGAGCCGGGTGCTGCTGGTGGCGCGGCGGTTCTCGATCATGCTCATTCTGTCGCTGGGGTTCTTCTATTTCTTCTTCACCCGCGATTCCGACGCGCTGGCGCCGATCGGGCTGATTTCCTTTACGGCCATCGCGCAGTTCTTCCCGGCTTTGCTGGCGGCGATTTTCTGGAAGGATGCCTCGCTCAAGGCCGTGTCGATGGCCATTTTCCTCGGTTTCGTCATCTGGGCCTGGTGCTGTTTCCTGCCCTCGTTCGATTCCGTATCCCCGGCGGTTTCCCTGCTGCTGCAGCAAGGACCATGGGGGATTTCCTGGCTGCGGCCCGAGGCGATGTTCGGGCTCGAAGGTTGGGACCCGCTGGCCCATGCCGCGTTCTGGAGCCTGTCGGTAAACGTCCTCACGCTGGCGCTGGGCTCGCTCATCACCACGCCATCGGCGCTGGAGCGCATTCAGGCGTCGGCCTTTGTCGATGTATTCCGCCGCCCCAACCTGCCGCAGCGCAATTTTGCGCCGGGTTCGGCAACGGCCAACGATCTCTATTTCGTCGCCGAGCGCGTTCTCGGTGAGCAGCGCGCGGCGGCCTTGTTCGAGTCCGCCGCCCGCGATAGCGGCGTCGATCCCATCGGGTTCGAGCCGACGCCGGAATTCGTCGGGCGGCTGGAGCGCGAACTGGCGGGATCGATCGGCGCGGCTTCGGCCCATGTCATGCTCTCGAAGGTCGTGGCCGGCAGCGACGTGTCGCTCGAAGAGATGATGCAGATGGCCGACGAAACCCAGCAGGTCATCGTTTATTCCCAGGAACTGGAGAAAACCTCGGCCGAACTGCGGCTGACCGCGCAAAAGCTCGAGGACGCCAATACCCAATTGCGCGAACTCGACAGCCAGAAGGACGAATTCCTGAGCCAGGTGAGCCACGAAGTGCGCACCCCGATGACCTCCATTCGCTCCTTCTCGGAAATCCTGCTCGATGGCCATGCGCTGGACGATACGCAGCGCCGGCGTTTCGTTTCGACCATTCACCAGGAAAGCCTGCGGCTGACCAAGCTGCTCGACGAGATTCTCGATCTCTCGGCGCTCGAGCGCGGCGAGCGCAACTGGCAGAGCGGGCCTGTCGATGCCGATGCGGCGCTCGACCGGGCGCTATCGGTGTGCGACGCGCTCCTGCGCCAGAAAGGCATGCGCGTCGATCACGGCGAACGCGCCGGGCGCACCATGGTCGAGGGCGATCCGGACAGGCTGTGCCAGGTGTTCATCAATCTCATTTCCAATGCCGTGAAGTACAACAACGCTGCCGAGCCGGTGGTGCGGATCAGTTCGGCGGTGAAATCGGGCAATTTCGTCGTGGAGGTCGCCGATAATGGTCCGGGGATCAGCAAGGGCGAGCGCAAGCTGATCTTCGAGAAATTCTCGCGCGGGCAAAGGGGCGCCATCGACCAGACGGGCGCCGGGCTGGGACTGGCGATCAGCCGCCAGATCGTCAAGCGCATGAAGGGCACGCTGGACCTGGCGCCCAGCGCCTTGCCCGGCGCCTGCTTCAGGCTCCGGCTGCCGGTGATCCGGGGATAGCGACGCTTTGCTGACGGAGCAGCCGGCGAGCGCGGCGTGGCTTCGCGAAATGAACTACCCTTCGCCCTCGTCCGGAATATTCAGAATATGTCCGCAGGCCTTGCAGTGCACGGCGTCCGGCTCATGCTTGGCGAGGCCGCATTGGGGGCAGGGGAAGTGTACCTTGGCCGGGCGGAAGATGAGCTGGGCCAGGCGCACGAAGAGCGAAATGCCCATCAGCATGACCGCGATGGAAACGATCTTGCCGAAGGTGCCGGGCAGGGTGATGTCGCCGAAGCCGGTGGTCGTCATGGTGGCGACGGTAAAATAGAGCGCGTCGACATAGCCGCCGATGCCGCCCTCGCTATCGGCAAAGGCGGTGTAGACGAAGCCTGTCACCACGAAGACGAAAACCAGAAGGTTGAGAACCGCCTGGATGGTGTCCTTGTAGGCGCCGAGCCGGTGCTTGATGAGCGGCCGCCAGATGATGGTCGACTTGCTGATGGTCCAGAGGCGCAGGATGCGCAGAAAGCCCAGATTGAACAGCCAGGCCGGCGCCAGCAGCGTGATCAGGATGAAGATGTCGATGATGACGGGCAGTTGCCGCAGCCAGCGCAGAATATCGCTGGAGGCGAGGGCGCGCGCGACCAGCTCGATAAACAGCAGGGCGGCGATCGAATAATCGATCCAGAGAAAATATTCGCGCCCCTTGAGCAGGGGGCTGGCGATGAAAAAGGCGATAATCGCCAGATCGACGATCAGCACCGCGGCCTGGAAGCGCAGGGCATAGGGGGCCTGGGAATGATAGAGAATGCGCAGCCGCTTGCGCAGCAGCGCAAACCATGGTGGTCCGCCTGTCTTTTCGGCCGTTTCCGGTTCTGTGGGTGTCAGAGCCCGTTACCTCGCCTTGCGCGCTTCACAGCCTAGTTCTTTCCCGGGGTGAAACGATTGGATGTCGATGTCGATGTTTGCGTCGAGGTGGAAGTTTGCGGTGATGGTTGCGTCGATGGGTTACCGCCGCCCGGCGTGCTCAATGTATCGGGAACGCCCTCAAATTCGGGCCGTTCCGCGCACTTGCCGGCGCCGCTGACGCGGAAGGCGCTGAGGAGCGGGGTCTGGAAACGGGCATAGCGGAAGGCGTCGCTCAATTGCGGGTGGGCGGGATCGCGATGATGGATCAATTGCGCCACGGCGGCATCCACAGTGCCGAGATCGCAGCGAGAAATCAGCTCTTCGCACCGCCCCGAGGTCGCGCAGAGGCGCACCGCGCCTTCGTACAGCATCAAATCGGTGCGCGCACGACTGACATTGAAATCGAACTTGGTGCCGCGCACGGCAATGGAGGCGGTGGGCGTCGTGATCGAATAGGCCGATTTGGGGCTATGGCCCGAAATGAAGCGAAAGCTGCCGGCCAGCGCATTGACGGCGAATTTGTCGGCGGTATTGCCATTGAAGAGATAGGATTCGATGACCAGCGCGCTGCCGGGGCCGACGACGAGCCGGGTCTGATCGGAAAAGACGATCTGCACCTGGCCCGAAGGCCCGGTAACGACCTGTTCGCCCAGCGAAATATCGGCGCCAACGGCCAGAATGCGGTCGGTTCCGGAAAAGCGCGCCAGCGCATCGGGGTTGACGCCGACCGCCTGGCCATCGGCGGAATGGGCGGAGCCGGCAAGCAAGAGACCGCTGCACAAGAGAACGGCCGCATTCAAGACAAGTCGACGCATGACATTCTCCACGCCGGAAACTTTCAAACACGCCGGGACTTCCCGCTACAGCCACTATAGCAATCGGCGAACCTGTTGGAAACTTAGCCGGGCTGGCTGAACGGGGGCTGAAGGTTGCTCGCGCGTGCGTGTCGCGCTATGAGCAGCGCCACCCAAGCGTCGGCCGACCGGCAGAAGGAAAACAATGAAGCTGGCATTCGTCATCCCCGCCTATAACGAAGAGGCGCTGGTCGGAAAGTGCCTGGAATCGGTGCTCGCCGAAATCAAGCGCTCCGGCGTGCCGGCCGACGTGATCCTGGTCAACAACGCCTCGACCGATCGGACCGGGGAAATCGCCCGCAGCTTTGCCGGGGTGCGCGTGGTGGATGAGCCCAAGAAGGGCCTTGTCAATGCGCGCGATGCCGGCTTTGCCGCCAGCGAGGGTTTTGACCTGATCGCCAATATCGACAGCGACACCCTGGTGCCCGAAGGCTGGCTGACGACGGTGATGCAGGAGTTCAACAAGGACCCCAAGCTCGTCTGCCTCAGCGGCCCCTATATCTACTACGACATGGCGCCGCATAATCGCGTGATGATCTCGGCCTTTTACGGGCTGACCTATCTCATTTACCTGCTCAACCGCTTCGTGCTGCGCGTCGGCTCGGTGGTGCAGGGCGGCAATTTCGTGTTCAAGCGCGATGCGTGGGTCAAGGTGGGTGGCTATGACCGCTCCATCGAATTCTTCGGCGAAGATACCGACGTTGCGGTGCGTCTGTCGCGCGTCGGCGGGGTCAAATGGACCTATGCGCTGAAGATGAAGACTTCGGGGCGGCGTCTCGAAAAGGAAGGCGTGTTCAAGACCGCCGCGACCTATACGCTCAATTTCTTCTGGGTCACCTTCCGCGGCAAGCCGGCGACGATGGACTACAAGGACGTTCGCAAGGATTGATCGTCGGGTTTGCGGTAGTTCTCTACATTTTGAAGAATCACCCATAGGATCGATTCTGGCCGCATGAGGCGGCCGGGATTGGCTGTGGATGACGATTGCCTCGCATTTTCCCGTCGTGTCGCCGGTGGAAGCCCGTTCGATGCTGCGGGCGCTTGCATTGGCGCCGGGCCAGATCGTCGAGGGGCGCGTGCTCGGTCCCGGCATCGATGGCGCCACGCTGGTGCAGGTCGGTCGGCAGGCGATGTCGCTCACATTGCCCGGCACCAATCCGGTCGGCACCCTGCTTACCCTTGGCGTGCAACAGGGCGATGGGCATTTGCGGCTGGCGCTGATCGATAGCCGCCCGCCGGCTTCCAGCACTCCGCAGCAATTGCCGGCCACCAGCGTCGAGATTTCGCAGCGCCCCGCCGTGCCGCAGGGGCCGCTCACTTATGGCCCGCCCGCCGGGGTGGCAGGAGCGGCC
>DATMSG010000204.1:0-16087 GCA_035565515.1 Devosia sp. | reverse complement strand
GATTTGCCGAAGACGCCGCGCCTGCCGCTGCCGCCGCAGGAGAATTTTTCCTCGACGAAGGGGACCATCTCCTTGATGAGAAAATCCTCGTAGTTTCCGAGGACGGGACTGTTCACATATTGATTGCCGCCGAGGCGGGAGAAGCAATCGGGGAAGGCGACGGCGACAGGCGGCATCTTGTTGTCGCCGATCAGGCGATCGAGCCGTTCAGGGACGTTTTCGCCAAAATTCTTCCAGGCGGTGTGGGCGGGGCCCCCGGCGGTATAGCCGACGAGATCGACGAGCAGGGGCAGGCCTTCGCCGGTATGGCCGGGAGGAATATAGACATCGACGAGGCGCATGGTGGTGTCGCCCAGCCGGTTGCCGGCCAGGGCCTTGCTGTCGACGGTCAGCCGGTGGATGGTGCCTGCGGGATGGGTGGTGCGGCGCATATCTCGCTCCTCTTTTCCCCTGGGTTTGGAACAGTGCGGCGCGATTGACAACCCATTGTGCGCTTCGTTCCCGCAAGGACGGGCGGAACGCCGGTGAACTGCGCGGGCCGGGCCTGCGTTGAGGGGATTATGGGCTTCATCATCGACCGCAATCTCTATGTGCCTGAAATCGACGCCTGGATCGATCCGTCCGAGCCAAGGGCGCGGGCGATCATTACCCATGGGCATGCCGATCACGCGCGATCGGGGCATGGCGCGGTGCTGGCAACGCCCGATACGATCGAAATCATGAAGGTGCGCTATGGCGAGGATTGCGCCGGGCGGTTCGAGCCGCTCGATTTTCATGAGCCGCTGAAGATCAATGGGGCGACGGTCACCTTCTTTCCAGCCGGACATATTCTGGGTTCAGCACAGGTTCTTATCGAGGCCGAGGGGCAGCGGGTGGTGGTCACCGGCGACTACAAGCGGCTGCGGGACCGGACGGCGCAGCCCTATGAGCCGGTGTCTTGTGACCTGCTGATTACCGAGGCCACCTTCGGGCTGCCGGTGTTTCAGCATCCTGACCCCAGGGATGAAATCGCGCGACTGTTGAAATCGGTCGCGGCGCAGCCGGAGCGGAGCCATCTCATTGGCTGCTATGCGCTGGGGAAGGCGCAGCGGGTGATCGCGCTGCTGCGCGATGCGGGGTGGAACAAGCCGATTTATCTCCATGGCGCGATGATCAGGCTTTGCGCGCTATATCAGGCGCTGGGTGTCGAGCTTGGGGAATTGCTGCCGGCGACAGGCATGGGCAAGGCCGAGATGATGGGGCAGATCGTGATCGCGCCGCCCTCTGCCATTCGCGATCTCTGGAGCCGGCGGTTTCCCGATCCGGTCGTTTGCCAGGCTTCGGGCTGGATGAGCGTGAAACAGCGCGCGAGGCAGGCGCTGGTGGAATTGCCGCTGGTGATTTCGGACCATTGCGACTGGGACGAGCTCAATGTCTCTGTCCTTGAAAGCGGGGCAGAGACGGTCTGGGTGACGCATGGGCGCGAGGATGCGCTGGTCTATTGGTGCAAGAGCCAGGGGCTCAAGGCCGAGCCACTGGCGCTGCCGGGGCTCGATGACGACGGCGGGGAGGGCGGGGAATGAAACGCTTTGCCGACCTGCTGGAACTGCTCGCCCTGACCCCGTCGCGAACGCGAAAAATCGAGGCGCTGAAACGGTATTTTGCCGAGGTGCCGGACCCCGATCGCGGGATCGCGCTGGCGGTTCTTACCGGCGAAATGGACATTCGCAATGTGAAGCCGGCGCTGTTGCGGGAAACGGTGCTGGCTGAGGTCGATCCGACCCTGTTTGCGCTTTCCTATGATTATGTGGGGGATTTGGGCGAGACCATCGCGCTGATCTGGCCGCATAAGGCCGCGGGGGAATTGCCGAGCCTTCATGCGCTGGTCGAATTGCTCAACCATGCGAGCAAGGCGGAACTGCCCAAGGTGATCGGCGGATTGCTCAGTCGGGCGGCGATCCATGAGCGCTGGGCGCTGGTGAAGCTGGCGACGGGGGCCTTGCGGATCGGGGTTTCGGCGCGGCTCGCCAAAACCGCGCTGGCGGAAATGAGCGGGATCGATCTGCAGGAGATCGAGGAGGTCTGGCATGGCTTGAAACCGCCCTATGAAAATCTCTTTGCCTGGCTTGAGGGGCGGGCGGGGCGGCCCGAGGTCGATCATGCGGCGCGGTTTCATCCGCTGATGCTGTCCAACCCCATCGAAGACAAGGATTTCGAAAAGCTCGATCCCAGGGACTTTTCGGCCGAATGGAAATGGGACGGCATTCGCGTGCAGATCGTCATGGGCGCGCAGGGCGTGTCGATGTTTTCGCGCACCGGGGACGAAATCAGCGCTGCGTTTCCCGATGTGGTCGGGAATGTGATGGGCGAGGGAGTGCTCGATGGGGAATTGCTGGTCGGACACGATTTCGAGGCCAGGAGTTTCAATGACCTGCAACAGCGGCTGAACCGGAAGGTGGCACAGGGCAAGCAGATGCAGGACTTGCCGGCCTTCGTGCGGGTCTATGACATGCTGTTCGATGGGGACGAGGACATAAGGGCTTTGGGCTGGGAGGGGCGGCGGGCGCGGCTCGATGCGTGGTTTGCAAGAAACAGGCAGACGCGGCTCGATCTCTCCGAAATCCTGCCGTTTGGGGATTGGGATGATCTGGGCCGGCTGCGGCGGCAGGGGGCCGACGAACATGGGCATGAAGGGGTGATGATCAAGCTCAGGACTGCACCCTATGTGCCGGGGCGCCCCAAGG
Organism: Devosia sp.; assembly: GCA_035565515.1. Taxonomy (GTDB): domain Bacteria; phylum Pseudomonadota; class Alphaproteobacteria; order Rhizobiales; family Devosiaceae; genus Devosia. The sequence continues at coordinate 13,364 of DATMSG010000204.1, read as the reverse complement.
GATTCTGGTACAAGTGGAAGCGCGATCCCAATGTGGTGGATGCGGTGCTCATGTATGCGCAGCGCGGGCACGGCAAGCGCAGTTCCTATTATTCGGACTATACGTTCGGGGTCTGGAAGGGAAATGAGATCGTGCCGATCGGCAAGGCCTATTTCGGCTTTACCGATGAGGAGCTGAAGCAGCTCGACAAGTGGATTCGCGCCAATACGACGGGCAGTTTCGGGCCGGTGCGCGAGGTAAAGAAAGAGTTGGTGTTCGAAGTGGCCTTCGATTCGGCGCAGAGAAGCGGGCGGCACAAATCGGGGGTGGCGCTGCGGTTTCCGCGCATAAACAGGATCAGGTGGGACAAGCCGGCGCAGGAGGCGGCGCGGCTCGAGGACATGGATGCATTTGTGGGGGCGAGCCAGGCCTAGGCTACCGCCCGCCGCAATCCCGCGCTCGGAAATTTGCGGCCGGCCTTGATGAGTTTACCGTCATGGCCGAGGACCTTGTCCCAGAGGGCGATGACGAGGGGGCTGGGAGCGGCGCCGGGGACGGATTTGAAGATCGCCTGGCCGGCCTTGTCGGCGGGGAGATAGCGCGACAGGATGCCGAGGGCGGTGGCGGCGCCGCGTGTGCTGCCCTGGAGGCAATGGATCATCAGCCGCGCGTCCTGCGGCAGACCATCGACAAAGGCCATGATCTCTTCGATATGGGCGCGGGCCGGGGCACCGGGCGCGGCCGGATCGCCCACATCTTCAAAACGGGCGTGAAGCTGTTTGCCTTGATCGAAATCGGGCAGGCCGAGATAGCGGCTTTCCGGGCCATAGATGGAAATGATGTGGCTCGGCGCCCAATCCAGGCCATTGCGGCGGGCTTCGGTCTGGCTGCAGACCAGCATGGCGCACGGCCAGCGATTGGGATGGCCGGTGCCGTCTGTCAGGGACGCGAATAATTCTGACATGGCCTAACTCGCGGGGGAGACTCGATCCCGGGCAAGTTTGCGGATTTCTTGCAGTTCGGCAATCGTGGTTTGCAGGTCAGCCAATTGTTGTTCAAGCAATTTTACGCGCTCATCGACCTTTTCGGCGAGCAGGTTCACCTGTTGGCCCCGGTCGGCATCGTAGAGGGCGAGATAGTCCGAAATATCGCGCAGCGAAAAGCCGAGGCGCTTGCCGCGCAGGATCAGGATCAGCCGGGCGCGATCACGGCGGCGGAAGACGCGGGTGGCGCCCAGCCGCTCGGGCGATATCAGCCCCTTGCTTTCGTAAAAGCGGATGGCCCGGGTCGAAATGCCGAATTCGTGGGCGAGATCGGCGATGGAATAAAGATCCGGACCCTCGGATATGGCCGGGCTATCGGTGTCGGGGGAGGTCACGGCGTTTGCGCTTTCTTCTGGGCATATTCTTCGCGCAGCTCTTTCTTGGACAATTTGCCGATCAGCGTCTTGGGCAGCGCGTCCTTGAAGATGATTTCCTTGGGCATCTCGATCTTGTTGAGCTTTTCGGCAAGGAAGTGCTTGAGATCGGCTTCGCTGACCGTTTTGCCGGCACGGAGTTTGACATAGGCGACCGGGGCCTCGCCGCGATAATTGTCGGGCACACCGATGACATTGGTTTCTTCGACCGCCTCATGGGTCATCAGCGCTTCCTCGATGGTGCGCGGATAGACGTTGAAGCCGGAACAGATGATCAGGTCCTTGATGCGGTCGACGAGGAAGACATAGCCGTCTTCATCCATATGGCCGACATCCCCGGTGCGCAGCCAGCCGTCGTCGAAGGCTTCGGCCGTTGCTTCGGGATTATCATAATAACCGGCCATGACCTGTGCGCCCCTGACCTGCAATTCGCCGTCCTCGCCGATACCGACCGGCTGGTGCTTGTCGACATCGACGAAGCGGATATCGGTGCCGGGCAGCGGCAGGCCGATGGACATGGGTTTCGAGGCGACGCGGAGGGCGGCGCAACAGACGACGGGCGAAGCCTCGGTGAGGCCATAGCCTTCGGCCAAGATCGCCTTGGACTTTTTGGCAAAGGCATTACGCACTTCATCGGGCAGCGCCGCGCCGCCGGAAATGGCGACTTCGAGGCTTGCCAGATGCGCGGCAGTGGCCGTATCGGCGCGGGCAATGGCATTGAGGAGGGTGGGTACGGCGGGCAGGACATTGGCCTTGGTGCGCATCAGCAAATCGAGCAGCGCCTTCAATTCGAAGCGCGGGAGCATGACCACCTGGGTACCGTTGCACAGCGGCACGTTCATGCAGACGGTCATGGCGAAGATGTGAAAGAAGGGCAGGACCGCTACGACCTTGGAGGGCGGGTAAAACAGCCCGCAGCCCCATTTGTCGATCTGGCTCATATTGGCCGCGATATTGGCATGGGTCAGCAGCGCGCCTTTGGGAATGCCGGTGGTGCCGCCGGTATATTGCTGCACGGCGATATCGGTCCTGGCGTCGATATGAATGGCGCTGGGGGTTTCTCTTGCAGCGATCAGATCGTTGAAATGGCGGATTTTGCCGGCATGCGCGGATCGCGAGGGGTTGGAGAGGTCCTTGCGCTTGAAGAGCGAGAACAGCACCTTTTTGGCCAGCGGCAGGGCATCGGGAAAATGGCAGACGACCAGCGACTTGACGTGGCCGGCGGCGATCAGGGCTTCGGCTTTTTCAAAGATCTGCTTGAGATCGAGCGTGATCAGGATGTCGGCGCCGGCATTTTTGGTGATGTGGCTGAGTTCGGGAACCGTATAGAGCGGGTTGCAATTGACCACGGTGCCGCCGGCGCGGAGCACGCCGTAATAAGCGATGGGATAGAAGGGGGTATTGGGCAGCATCAGCGCGACGCGGCTGCCCTTTTTGACCCCATATTGCGACTGCAGGGCGCCGGCAAAGGCGACGATCTTTTTGGCGAGATCGCCAAAGGTCGTGGTGTGCCCGAGAAAATCGAGCGCCACGGCCGAGGGATTGCGGGCGCAGGCGGCAAGAACCTGTTCATGCACCGGGGTCGTGTCGATCTCGGTCTGCCATTCGATCCCTTCGGGATAGCTGGCGATCCAGGGACGAACGCGGTCGGGCGAATGAATCTCGGTCGACATGCCTTGCTTCCTCCTCGTGATGCCGGCAGCGCGCTTTGTTCCGTCGCTTGTTCCGCCAGCCTACGGGCAAACTATTTCACGGCTTTACGTTAGCGTCAAACGGTTGCCCAAGCGTCGCGAATGACCCGGCGCCAATCTGGCGGGATGAAACCTCGCATAAAGAACCCGAGCGCAAGATGGAGCCGGGGAGAGGGCGGCGCGGCGCAACTAAATAGACGTTTGCGGCGTTTGGTTGACGTTTACGTAAACACTGATAGATTGAATTCAACACTTGCCGTGGCCTGCCTTAGGGTGGGCCGAGGCAGATGGGCCGGCTGCGCAAGGTCGCGGTTTTGGGCCCGGCGGTTTGGCATGGCGGGCGATGCCCCAAATCTGGCGTCGCGCCGTCCCAGGAGGACAGTGCAGTGACCCTATTGCTTTTCGTTGTTGCTGTTGCGGTGTTTGCGACGCTCGCCATGCGCGAAAGTCCGCTCTGGCAATGGGGAGCGGCGGCCGTGGCGATTGGCCTCGTATCGGGTGTGTATTTCGGCACGGTCAATGTCGAATATGGCCTGGGTTTCGGGGGCTGGCTGCTCATTGTACTGGGCGCGGTCCTGTTGGCGCTCAGTATCGAGCCACTGCGCAAGGCCGTGCTGATCGCGCCGGTCTTCGGGGCCGTAAAATCCATTCTGCCCAAGGTGAGCCGCACCGAGCAGGAAGCGCTCGACGCCGGTACGGTGGGCTGGGATGCGGAATTGTTTTCCGGCCGGCCCGATTGGGACAAGCTGACGAAAATCCGGCCGCTGACCCTGTCGGCGGAGGAGCAGGCCTTTCTCGACAACGAGACCGAGACCGCCTGCAAGATGATCGACGATTGGGATATTCGCCACAACCGCGCGGACCTGCCGCCCGAACTCTGGCAGTTTTTGCGCGACAAGGGGTTTCTCGGCATGCTCATTGCCAAGGAGCATGGGGGGCTCGGTTTTTCGGCGCAGGCGCAGTCGATGATCGTCTCGAAGATCGCCAGCCGTTCGGTGGCGGCGGGGATCACGGTCATGGTGCCCAATTCGCTCGGGCCGGGCGAGCTGCTGGAAAAATACGGCACGCCGGCGCAGAAGGAAAAATATCTCCATCGCCTGGCGACCGGTCAGGACATTCCCTGTTTTGCACTGACGGGCGTCCATTCGGGTTCGGATGCCGGGGGCATGCGCGATGTCGGCATTGTCCAGAAGGGCATGTGGAATGGCGAGGAGGTGCTCGGGGTCAATCTGACCTTCGACAAGCGCTATATTACCCTGGCGCCGATTGCGACGCTGGTGGGCCTGGCCTTCATTTTGAAGGACCCGGACAATCTGCTGGGCCGTGGGGAAGATATCGGTATTACGCTGGCGCTTATCCCGAGCGACCATCCGGGGCTCGATATCGGCCGCCGGCATTATCCGGCACGGCAGGCCTTCATGAATGGTCCGGTGCGGGGCAAGAACATGTTCGTGCCGATCGACTATCTGATCGGTGGCACCGAATATGCCGGGCAGGGCTGGCGCATGCTGATGGAATGCCTGGCGACGGGCCGCGCCATTTCGTTGCCGGCGATCGGCTCGATCTCGATCAAGGCGACGCTGCGCGCGACTTCAGCCTATGCGCGGGTGCGGCGGCAGTTCGGCATCCCGGTCGGGATCATGGAAGGGGTAGCCGAGCCGCTCGGCGAAATGGTCAAGCGCGCCTATAGTTTCGAGGCGGCGCGGCGGCTGACGGCGTCGATGGTCGATGAAGGCCAGCGCCCGGCGGTGATTGCGGGGCTCCTGAAATACACCACGACGGAAGCCATGCGCGACAGCATGGACGATGCCTTCGACATCCAGGGTGGCCGCGCCATTCAGGACGGGCCGGGCAACTATCTCTTCGGCGCCTATCAGGCGCTGCCGGTGGCTATTACCGTGGAAGGCGCGAACATTCTGACGCGCACGCTGATGACCTTTGCGCAGGGCGTGCTGCGCGCGCATCCCTATCTGCTCAAGGAAGTTGAGGCGGCGCAGAATCGGGATCGCAAGGCCGGGATCGACGCTTTCGACAAGGCCTTTGGCGGGCATACGGCCTTCATGCTACGCAATATCGTGGCGAGTTTTCTGCATGGCCTCACCAATGGCGCCTTTGCTTCCTCGCCCAATGATGGGCCCATGGCCGGGTGGTACAGAAAGCTCCATCGCTATTCGCAGGATTTTGCACTGGTGGCGGACTGGACCACGGTGGTTCTGGGCGGGGCGCTGAAGCGCAAGCAGAAGCTGTCGGGCCGCATGGCCGATCTTCTGGGCGACCTTTACCTGATGTCGGCGACGCTGAAACGATTCGACGAAGAGGGGCGGATCGCCGAAGACAAGGAGCTTGTGGAGGCCATCATGGCCGACCGGATCGCGTCCATCGAAAAGAGCTTTGGCGAAGTGTTCGATAACTTCCCCAATCCGTTCTTTGCCTGGGCCATGCGGTTCCTGTGCTTCCCGCTCGGGCGGCATGCCAAGCGGGCCAGCGATCGCGTCAATTATCGCTTCGTCCGCGCCGTGCTGCGGCCCGGTGCGTTCCGCGACCGGCTGACGACGGGCGTTTACGTCACGACGGACCCAAATGATGTCACAGGCGTTCTGGAAGACGCCTTTATCAAGGTGACGGAGGCCGAGGATATCGAGGCACGGTTCATCAAGGCCTCGCGCCGTGGCGTGTTCGAGCGGCGGCTGGATCGTGACGCCATTGCCGATGCCGTCAAGGCCGGGGTCATCAATGGCAATGAAGCCGGGATCATGCGGGCGGCCGACGAGGCGACGGAACGGGCGGTGCATGTCGATGATTTCGACAAGGACGTCCTGAAACATACCGAGCCGCGCGCGGCAGCCGCACAATAATCCGGCGGATCGACAGGGAATATCGAGGAGCAGTCATGATCGCCCCACAGGCAACCGAGACCAAGCACTGGAGTTTTCATACCGATATCGAGAATATCGGCTGGCTCACCATCAATTCGCCGGGCGGACCGGTGAACGTCTTGAGCCGCGAAGCCATCATGGAACTCGAAACGCTGGTGGCGCGGTTCGAGGATCTGGCCAATAGCAGGGAACTGGTGGGCGTGGTGCTGCTCTCGGGCAAGGAGAGCGGGTTCATCGCCGGGGCTGATGTCAGCGAATTCGACGCGATGAGCGATTTCTCGGTGCTGCCCGAGGCTTTGCGGCGGACGCATGCGCTGTTTGCCCGGATCGAAAACCTGAAAATCCCGTTCGTTGCCGGCATTCACGGCTTTTGTCTGGGTGGCGGGCTGGAACTGGCCTTGGCCTGCCACTATCGTATTGCGGTCAATGACGAGAAAACCCGCATCGGGTTTCCCGAGGTTAATCTCGGGATTTTTCCGGGCTTTGGCGGCACGGGACGGTCCATCCGCCAGGCCGGGCCGGTGGATGCCATGCAGATCATGCTGACCGGAAAAATGCTGAAGGCCGGCGCGGCGCGGGGGCTCAATCTCGTCGATAAGCTCGTCAGGCATCGCGACATGCTGCGCTGGGAAGGCCGCAAAGCGGTGTTGCAGGGCCGCAAATCGAAGCCGGCTGGCTTTGCCAAGCGCGCCATGGCCGGGCCGCTCCTGCGCGACTATGTCGCCAACAAGATGCGCGAAGAGGTGGGCAAGAAGGCCAATCGGGTCAATTACCCCGCGCCCTATGCGCTGATCGAACTGTTCGAAAAGCACGGCAATGACTGGCAGGCGATGATCCGGGGCGAGGTGGAGGCCTTCGTGCCGCTCATGGGCTCGCCAACGGCGACGAATTTGCGGCGCGTGTTTTTCATGTCCGAGGGGCTCAAGAAGCAGGGGCTCAAGGGCGCGAAATTTTCGCGCGTGCATGTCATCGGCGCGGGTGTGATGGGGGGCGACATTGCCGCCTGGTGCGCCTATCGCGGCATGAGCGTCACCTTGCAGGATCTGGATATGGCGCGCATTCAGCCCGCGCTCGACCGGGCCAAGAAGCTTTTCCAGAAACGCTACAAAAAGAAGCGCGAAGTCGATGCGGCGATGTTGCGGCTGACCCCGGACCCGCAGGGCAAGGGCGTGCCGCGGGCCGATGTGATCATCGAGGCGGTGGTGGAAAAGCTCGAGGTCAAGCAGTCGATCTTTTCGGGGGTCGAAGGCCAGCTGAAGCCCGGCGCGATCCTTGCGACCAATACCTCCTCCATCGAACTGGAGCGGATCGCCGAGGCGCTAAAAGAGCCTGGTCGGTTGATCGGGCTGCATTTCTTCAACCCGGTGGCACAGCTGCCGCTGGTCGAAGTCATAAAATCGAAATTCAATTCCGACGAGGCGATCGGCAAGGGGGCGAGCTTTGCGCTGGCCATCGGCAAGTCGCCGGTCGTCGTGAAATCGGCGCCGGGTTTTTTGGTCAATCGCGTGCTCATGCCCTATATGCTGGGCGCCGTGGAGCGGGTCGAGCGCGGCGAGAGCAAGGAACTGCTCGATGCGGCGGCGGTGGCTTTCGGCATGCCCATGGGGCCGATCGAACTGATGGATACGGTCGGGCTCGATGTCGGAAAATCGGTGGCGACCGAATTGGGGCATTCCGTGCCCGAAAACAGCACATTTGCCCGGCTGATTGCCGAGGGCAAATTGGGCCGCAAGACCAATGAAGGTTTTTACAAGTGGGAGAATGGCAAGGCCGTCAAAGGCGCGACGCCGCCCCATGCCGATCTCGTGGCTTTCGGCCGCGAATTGGTGAAGCCGCTGGTCGATATGACGGAAGTGGTGGTGGGCGAGGGTGTCGTCGCCAATGCCGATCTTGCCGATGTCGGCGTCATCTTGGGAACGGGCTTTGCCCCATTCCTCGGTGGGCCTCTTCGGGCTCGTTCTGACGGTCGTGCGTAAGGGGAACAAAAATGACTGAACTCAAGCGCGTTGCCATTGTCGGCTCGGCCCGCATTCCCTTTGCCCGTGGCGGCACGGCCTATGCGGATGAAACCAATCTTTCCATGCTGGCGACTACCCTTGGCGGGCTCGCGGACAAATATGGGCTCAAGGGCGAGAAGGTGGATGAGGTGATCGCCGGGGCGGTGATCAACCATTCGCGCGATTTCAATATCGCGCGCGAGGCGCTGCTCGATGCCGGCTATTCGCCGCGTACGCCGGGAACGACATTGCAGATCGCCTGCGGCACGAGCCTGCAGGCGGCTCTGGTGCTGGCCGGCAAGATTGCGTCGGGGCAGATCGATAGCGGCATTGCGGCGGGGTCCGATACGGTTTCGGATAGCCCCATCGTCTTCGGCTCGAAATTCCAGCATCGCCTGCTCGAAGCCAATGCGGCCAAGACGACCGGCGGCAAATTGCAGGCTTTTACCAAGGGCTTTTCGTTTGGCGAACTGACCCCGGTGGCGCCCTCGGTCAACGAGCCGCGCACCGGCCTCTCCATGGGCCAGCATTGTGAATTGATGGCGCGCGAATGGGGCATTTCGCGACGGGCGCAGGACGAGTTGGCGGTGGCGAGCCACCAGAATGCGGCAAAGGCCTATGACGAGGGATTTCACGACGATCTGCTCGTCCAATGCGCGGGCCTCGTGCGCGACAATAATGTCCGCGCCGACAGCAATCTCGACAAGATGTCGACGCTGAAGCCGGCCTTCGACAAGTCTTCGGGCCATGGCACGCTGACGGCGGGTAATTCGACGCCGCTGACCGACGGGGCATCGAGCGTGCTGCTGGCGAGCGAAGACTGGGCCAGGGCGCGGGGCCTGCCGGTCCTTGCCTATCTGACCATGGGGCGCGTGGCGGGCAATGATTTTGCCCATGGCGAGGGCCTTCTCATGGCGCCGACCATTGCGGTGTCGGAAATGCTCGAGCGGGCTGGTCTCGGCTTTGCCGATATCGACTATTTTGAACTGCACGAGGCTTTTGCGGCGCAGGTGCTGTGCACGCTGAAGGCGTGGAAGGACCCGGCCTATTGCAGGGACGTGCTGGGGCGCGACAGCGTGCTGGGAGAAATCGATCCGGCCAAGATCAATGTGAAGGGGTCGAGCCTGGCCTATGGGCATCCGTTTGCCGCCACCGGCGCGCGTATTCTGGGCGTTAGCGCAAAACTCCTGTCGCAAGAGGCAAACAAAAGAGCACTGATTTCGGTGTGCACGGCGGGTGGCATGGGCGTCGCGGCGCTGGTAGAAAGCGCCGTATGAGTGACAATGTGCTAAAATTCCGCCGGCCCGAGAAGCAACCCGAGCCGCCAAAAGCCCGGCCGCCGCGCGGCCCGATGCCGAACTGGGTGCCCTTTGCCGTGCTGGTGGCGCTGGCGCTGGTTATCTATGTCGTCCAGCAGGCAGGTCTTGTCGGCTGACAGCCTGCGCCAATTCGCCCCAAGGAAAGTTTACAGGCACCGCTGCGAACCCCGCAGCGGTGTCTTTTTGTGTTGTGGAGCGTTTGAAGAAAGCTCTGCTGCCAAACAATTGTGCAGTGGAAAGCCTTGCCATGGCTTTCGAGATGTTAACAAAACGACGCACGTTTACGCTTAGGTCAATGTTTTGCTTGTCAGTGGACGCTTTTGCAAGATACCGTCCAGCAATCTTGACCGAAGGGACAAACCCTTTGCGTAAAGGGTGGGGCCGCATGGGCAAACATGCGGGTCAATAAGCTCAAGAATTCCACAAGGAGATGGGACGAGAATGAAGTTCACCACTGCCATTAAGGCGATTGCGACTGCCGGCGCAATGGCGCTGATGATGTCGACGGCTGCTTCCGCCGTGACGCTGCAGCTCCACAATGGTGGCGATCCGGGTACGCTGGATCCGCACAAGGCCTCGGGGGATTGGGAAAACCGCGTCATCGGTGACTATATCGAAGGTCTTCTTACGGAAAACGCCAAGGCCGAAGCCATTCCGGGCCAGGCCGAAAGCTGGGAAATCTCGGAAGACGGCACTGTCTACACGTTCAAGCTGCGTGACGGCATTCAGTGGTCGGATGGCACTCCGGTGACCGCCGGCGACTTCGTCTTCGCCTTCCAGCGCCTGTTCAACCCGGCAACGGCCGCGGACTACGCCTATCTCCAGTTCCCGATCAAGAACTCGGAAAAGATCAACTCGGGCGAAATCACCGATCTCAACGAGCTCGGCGTCAAGGCGATCGACGACAAGACGCTCGAAATCACCCTCGAGGCCTCGACCCCGTTCTTCCTCGATGCCCTGACCCATTACACCGCCTATCCGGTGCCAAAGCATCTCGTCGAAAAGTTCGGCGATGACTGGACCAAGGTGGAAAACATTGTCGGCAACGGCCCTTACCTGATCAAGGAATGGCTGCCGGGCTCCTATGTCCGTTCGGAAAAGAACGCCGATTATTACGATGCCGCCAATGTCCAGATCGACGAAGTGTTCTACCACGTCCTCGAAGATCAGGCCGCCGCGCTCAACCGCTACCGCGCTGGCGAATTCGACATTCTGACCGACTTCCCGGCCGACCAGTATCAGTGGCTGCAGGAAAACATGCCCGGTCAGGCGCATGTCGTGCCCTTCCTCGGCGTCTATTACTACGTGATGAACCAGGAAGAGGGCCAGGTGCTCTCCGACGTTCGCATCCGCGAAGCGCTTTCGACCACAGTCGTGCGCGAAGTCATCGGGCCCGATATCCTGGGCACCGGCGAACTGCCGGCCTATGGCTGGGTGCCGCCGGGCACCAACAACTATGTCGACAACGCCTATGCCCCGGAATGGGCCTCCATTCCCTATGAAGAGCGCGTCGCCCATGCCAAGGAGCTGATGACCGAAGCCGGTTATGGTCCGGACAAGCCGCTGACCCTGCAGCTGCGCTACAACACCAATGACAACCACCAGCGCATCGCCGTTGCGATTGCCGCCATGTGGGAGCCGCTCGGTGTGAAGGTCGAGCTGTTCAACGCCGAAACCGCCGTGCATTACGATGCGCTGCGCGCCGGCGATTTCCAGGTCGGCCGTGCCGGCTGGCTGCTCGACTACAACGATCCGTCCAACACGCTCGACCTGCTCAAGACCGGCGTCAGCCAGGACGGCACGATGAACTGGGGCAATAACTATGGCCGTTATTCGAACGCCGAGTTCGATGCGCTGATGGCCCAGGCTTCGACCGAGCTCGATCTGGATGCCCGCGGCGAGCTCCTCGCCCAGGCCGAAAAGATCGCCATGGACGAATTCGCTGCGATCCCGATCTACTGGTACGTGTCCAAGGACGTCGTATCGCCCAAGATTTCGGGCTTCGAAGAGAACGCCAAGAACATCTTCCGCACCCGCTGGCTCTCGAAGTCGGAATAAGCGGATAGAATGAGATCGTGGGGGCCCTGGGCCCCCACGGTTCTTTTGCCGACGAGCGCCTTGCGGCCTTTCCGTTTCCGGCGTTCCGGCCTAGGAGTCCTAACACATGTTGGCCTATGCCTTCCGGCGCGTGCTTTCGGCCATTCCGATTGCACTGATCGCCGTTACAGTCTGTTTTTTCATTCTGCGCCTGGCGCCCGGCGGTCCCTTCGACGGCGAGCGCGCATTGCCGCCGACCGTCCTTGCCAATCTGCGCGCGCATTACAGCCTCGATCAACCGCTGATCATGCAGTACTTCATCTATGTGGGAAGGCTGCTGCAGGGCGATCTCGGCCCGTCCATGGTCATCGACGGCTTTAGGGTTGCCGATCTCATCCGCATCGGTTTTCCGTTCACGCTCACCCTGGCGCTCTATGCCTTCGTGATCGCCACGGCCATCGGCATTCTCGCCGGCATCATTGCCGCGGTGAACCAGAACAAGTGGCCTGATTACGTGCTGGTGCTGGTCGTCATGATCGGCGTGGTGGTGCCCAATTTCCTCAATGCGGCGCTGCTGCAACTCTGGTTCGGCGTGCATCTGCACTGGCTGCCGGCGGGTGGCTGGGTTTCCGGGTCGATCGCGCATCTTATCCTGCCGGTCACGGTTCTGGCCTGGCCGCATGCGGCACGCATCAGCCGGCTCATGCGCGGCTCGATGATCGAAGTCCTGGGGTCGAACTATGTGCGCACGGCGCGCGCCAAGGGGCTGGGTGAACGTCTGGTTCTGGCGCGGCACGCGATCAAGCCGGCGCTCCTGCCCGTCGTGTCCTATCTCGGACCGGGGCTTTCCTACCTCCTCACCGGCTCGCTCGCCGTCGAGCAGATTTTCGGGCTTCCCGGTATCGGCAAGTATTTCGTGACCGCGGCGCTCAACCGCGACTATGGCATCGTGCTCGGCACGACGATCCTCTACATGTTCATCATCCTCGCCCTCAATCTCATCGTTGATCTGGTCTATGCCTGGCTCGACCCCAAGGTGAGGTACCGCTGATGCCCGGCCTTACCGGTAAAGACCAGGTCCTGACGGACTATGCCACCAAGCTGGCCGTGCTCGACGCGCCAAAGGGCCGTTCGCTGACCCAGGACGCCTTGCGGCGCCTTTCGAAGAACAAGGCCGCGGTGATCTCGATCGGCATTGTCGTGGTGATCATTCTCGCCGCCTTCATCGGCCCCTATTTCGTGCCGTGGGGCTATTCGGAAGTCGACTGGACCTCCATCCGCAAGCCGCCTGATTTCGACAAGGGCCATTATCTCGGCACCGACCAGAACGGTCGCGACATGCTTGCCCGCGTGCTGCAAGGCACGCAGATGAGCCTGATCGTGGCGGCGGTGGCGACCGTGGTTTCGGTGACGATCGGCGTCGTTTACGGCGCCGTGTCGGGCTATTTCGGCGGCCGCGTCGATTCGCTGATGATGCGTTTCGTCGACGTCATGTATGCGCTGCCCTATATCCTCTTCGTCATCATTCTCGTGGTGATGTTCGGGCGCAATCCGGTGCTGCTCTTCGTCGGGATCGGGGCCATCGAATGGCTGACCATGGCGCGTATCGTGCGTGGACAGACCCTCTCCATCAAGGAGAAGGAGTTTATCGAGGCGGCGCGGGCGAGCGGCGCAAAGCCCTTTGCCATCATCATGCGTCACATCGTGCCCAATCTTTCAGGGCCAGTGGTCATCTATGCAACGTTGACCATTCCGGAAATCATCATTGCCGAGAGCTTCCTGTCCTATCTCGGCCTTGGTGTGCAGGAGCCGCAGACCTCGCTCGGCACGCTGATTTCCGCCGGTGCGCCGGTGGCCGAAGTGCTGCCCTGGATGCTCTTGGGACCGGCCGTCGTGCTGGTCACGCTGCTGCTCTGTCTCACCTATATCGGCGACGGTCTGCGCGATGCGCTCGACCCGAAAGACCGGTAAGGAGGCACGGCGATGGCATTGCTAGAAGTCAAAAATCTCAAGATCGACTTCCTCACGCATGACGGCACCGTCCATGC
>DATMSG010000203.1:0-3704 GCA_035565515.1 Devosia sp. | reverse complement strand
CACCTGACCTCCCCCCTGACAGGGGGAGGCACGGCCGCGCATTTGGCACCATATCGAGCCAGGCATCAGACCCCGCTCCTCCCCCTGCCAGGGGGCGGCCGGGTGGGGGTTTTCGCATGCTGACGCTTCCCCCCCGCCCGGCCCGCATCGCCGTTTCGGGCCTCCTCGCGATCGCCATTGCCGGGCTGATCGCGGCTGTGCTTTGGGCCATTTTCGCCGCGGCGACCGAGCCGGGTTCGACCTCGCGCGTCGATATTCCCCACCTCCTGCGCATGACGAGCATTCAGGCGGGACTGACGACAGTGCTGTCTCTGTCGGTCGGCACGGCGCTGGCCTGGGCCCTGAACCGGCTGCGCTTTCCCGGGCGCGATCTCGTCGTGGGGCTTTTTGCCGCCGCCATCGTCACGCCCGGCATGGTGGTCGCCTTTGGGCTCCTTTCGATCTGGGGCCGCAATGGCTGGATCAATCAGGCGAGCGAGGCGCTGTTCGGCTTTTCGCTCGGCAACCCGGCCTTTGGGCTTTCGGGCATTTTGCTCGCTCATGTCATTCTCGATGGCGCCTTTGCCGCGCGCATCCTTTTGGCGCGGCTCGATGCCATACCGGCGGCGCGGCTAAAAATCGGGCAGTCCCTGGCGCTATCGGCGAGGCAGCGTTTTGTCCTGATCGACTGGCCCGCCATGCGCTCGAGCCTGCCCGGCCTCGGGGCGATCATCTTTCTGCTCGCCTTTACCAGCTTTCCCATCGTGCTGCTGCTCGGCGGCGGGCCGGCCAACCAGACGCTGGAAGTGGCGATCTATTCCGCCGTGCGGCTCGATTTCGATCTTGCCGGCGCGGTACGGCTGGCGCTGACCCAGATTGCCGTCTGTGCCGTGGTCATCCTTCTGGCCTCGGCCAGCACGCCGGTGGTCAGCGTGCATGGCCGCTCGGTTGCCCCGCGCTGGCGCGACGCCTTTTCGGCGCGGGCCCTGCAATGGCTGGTGCTGTTGCTCGCCACCGCGGGCTTTGCCCTGCCCCTGCTTTCCGTGCTGATCGATGGCATCGGTTCCGGCCTGGGCCGGGTGTTGGCGCAGCCGACCTTCTGGTGGGCACTGGCAACGAGCCTTACCATCGGCAGCGCCTCGGCTATTCTCACCCTGCTGCTGGCGCTCGCCCTGACGCTGGGCCGCGCGGCCAGCGGAAAAAGACCGGTGCGCATTCTTCTGGGCACGCCGAGCTTTGCCTATCTCGCCGTGCCGGCTGTCGTGCTTTCGCTCGGCTTTTTCCTCATCGTGCGCAATCTCGGTCTGGCACCGGCACGGGCGGCGCCCGTCGTCGTCATCATCGCCAATAGTCTTCTCGCTTTGCCCTTTGCCGTCGCCACGCTCGGACCGCCGCTCGATGCCATGGTGCGGGCACGCGGCAAGCTGATCCGCTCGCTCGGGCTCTCGGGCTGGCAGCAGTTCTGGAAAGTGGAATATCCGCTGCTTGGCAAGGACATCGGGCTGATGCTGGCGCTCGCCTTCTGTTTTTCGCTCGGCGATCTCGGCGTCATCGCCCTGTTCGGCACGCAGGATTTCCAGACCCTGCCGCTGATGATGTTCCGCGCCCTTGGCGCCTATCGCAGCAATGATGCCGCCGCCATCGCCGCCATTTTGCTGATCGGCACCATTATCGCCTTTGTCGGCCTGCCGCGCCTTTTTGAGAAGATTGCCCATGCTCGAAGCTGAACGCCTCGCCTTTGCCTATGGAAAAGGGGCGCAGGACTATGACTTTTCCTTCACGGCCGAGGCCGGTTCGGTGACCGCCATTTCCGGGGCCAGCGGCTCCGGAAAATCGACATTGCTCGATCTCGTCGCCGGGTTCCTCACGCCGACAGGCGGCACGCTGAAGCTTGATGGCGCCGATCTGCTGCCGCTGCCGCCCGAAACGCGGCCGCTCTCGCTGCTGCTGCAATCGGACAATCTGTTCGAGCATCTCAGCGCGCACGAAAACGTGGCGCTCGGCCTGCCTAAAGGCATGGCCAAAGCGGAGGGAGCACGTCGCGTCGAAGAGGTTTTGCACCGTGTCGGGCTCGATGGCTTTGCCGGCCAGACGGCGGCCACGCTGTCCGGCGGGCAGAAGCAGCGCGTGGCGCTGGCTCGTACGCTCTTGCGCGACCGTGCCATTCTCTTGCTGGACGAACCCTTCTCGGCGCTCGACGATGAAACCCGCCAAGTTATCCGGACATTGGTGGGTGCTTTGACGCGCAGCCAGGGCTGGCACACCATTCTGGTCAGCCACCACGAAGACGACATTGCCGCGCTTGCAGCGCGCCGCTATCGCCTCGTGGAAGGCCGGCTGACGCCGGCCTGATCAGCTGGCCCAGGCGGCAAAGACTTCGTCGAACAGCGCCTGCGCATCGGAATCCTTTTCGAGCGTCAGGATGGCATTGCGGCCCGTGCCATAGACAATGGCAAGGTCCAGCCAGCGGCGCGATTCCAGGAGGCGCGAATTGTTGGTCAGGTCATCGGGCGAGGCCGACAGCGCAAAGAGGAAACTATTGCCCATGACGCGGGCCGAGGCGCCGACGAGCGGCGTGCCCGGCACGAGTTCCTCATTCTTGAGCAGCACGCCCGGCAGGCTCGAAATCGCGCCGCCGACAAAGGTGTCGTTGACGTCGAAATTGATTTCCATCAGGTGGCTGGCCGGCAGGCTCGGATCGCCATTCTTGCGGATGGTCACCGAGACATTGAGATTGCGCGCCGGGATACTGGCCTTGCCGATCAGGGTGGGCAGGCCCAGTTCGTCCTCGCCCTTGGTCCAATCGACCGTGCCAGAGAAGGGCACGGCGCCGGTGCGGCCATCCGAGGACGCCTCGAGCAGGAGCGACTGGCTGCCGGCGAGAACCGCGGGATCGACGCTATTGGCCGGATCATTGGCCGCCGCGATGCTGGTATCGGCGCCCGACAGGCGCTCCTCGGTCTTGTTCTCACCGCCATTGATCGAGGGCAGCACGGTCTCATTGCCGCTGGGGGTCACCGCTTCGGGCGTCGGCTCCAGCCGGTCGTCGGTATCGATGCCCTGCATGGCCGTGGTCGGCTCGCTGGGCGTGGTGGCCGCGGTATTGCCCGGGCCGGTCGTGGTATCGGGCCCGGCGGGCGCATCGAGCGTCGGCGTTGCCGGCTGCGGCGTGCCGGTCGTCTCCACCGCCGCCGTTTCGGTGCGGCCAAACATCTGGTCGAGATCGACATAGCCTTCGCGCCAGGCCCAGAAGCCCGCGCCACCCGCACCGACCAGCAGCAGCGCGAAGACGATAAGGAAAATCGTCATGCCGGCGCCGGAGCGCCGTTCGCCATTCGCCGGATCGAAGGCGCTGGGATCGGTATTCTCGTCCGCCAGAGTATCCTCGAGCGGCGCCCGCTTTTCGGGCTCGGGCAGCATTTCGGTCGGCTCGCCACGCGCTTCGCGATCGAGCGTCTCGATGGCCCGCTCGATGGCGCCTTCCGCTTCGCGCGTATCGTCGGGCTCGACTTCGACTTCCCTGACGCTCGACAGCGCGGTTTCGACCTTCGGTTCGACCAGGCCGATTTCGGGCTCGACCATGGTCTGCCGCGCTACGGCAGCGCTCGATCCCAGGGACGGTTCGACCCGCGCCATAACCGGCTGCGCCGAAAAGCCGCCATTGGCGGCCGTGCTGACGGCAGCGGCCGCGTCGCGGCGCGGCAGAATGCTGGGGCGTTTGAGCG
>DATMSG010000202.1:0-9115 GCA_035565515.1 Devosia sp. | reverse complement strand
ACCGACTCCTCGGGCAAAACCGACAGGGAGCGTGATCTCATCGAACACCTGATCGGCCTCAAGATCGCCGGCCTCGCCCTCGCCCCCTCGAGCTTCGGTCCCGACTACGTCGATTTCGTCAGTTCAATCAAAGTGCCCATGGTCTGCTTTGACCAAAAGGTTGCCGGCATCGAGCGCGACTTCGTCGGCTCCGACAATTTCCTCGCCGGCGCCATGTTGACCGAGCACCTCCTGCAACTCGGCCATCGCCGCATCGCCTTCATCGCCGGTCCGCAGCACATGAATACCGCGTCCGAACGCTATCGCGGTTTCGTCGAAACCATGGCCAGCGCCGGGGTGGACGTGAACCCCAATTACGTCGTTGATGGTCAATTCACCCGCGCGGCCGGTTACGAGGCCGCCATGCGCCTCCTTATTCAACCAGATCGCCCAACTGCTATTCTCGGTGCTAACAATGCGGTAGCATTAGCGGCGCTTCAGGCAATGCAAGAGCTGGGCTTTTCGTGTCCCGACAACATCTCATTGGCGATGATCGACAATGTGCAATGGAGCAGCGTCATCACTCCGCGCATCACGATGGTGGTGCAGGACACGCTCCAGCTCGGCAACATCATCGCCCGCCGTCTGCTGCACCGCATCACCGATCCCAATGCCAGCCACGAGCCCCCGCAAGACTTTGTTCTTGCTCCGAAATTCGTCCCCGGAAACTCCTGCCGCCGGATCTAGTTCATCGCATCGATGGCCTGGCGCTGCCTGAGCATTTCGAGGAAAATCCGATAATCCCGATCGAACTGCCCTCGCGCGGCGGCGTTCGGCGCCCGCGACGTCCCGCCTTGCTGCATGGTGAGACAGGCCTGATCCAGGCTCGAATAGATCCCCGCCGCATTCGCCGCCACCATGGCCATACCCAAAAGGGTCGCGTCCGGCGTCGAAGGCTCCACCACCGTGCAACCGGTGGCATCGGCGTAAAGCCCCATCAGCAAAGGATTTTTTGTGTGCCCACCGGTGATGTGCAGCGTATCGATGGCATAGCCACGGGTGTTCAGCGTCTCCAGAATATGCCGGACACCGAGCGCAATCGAAACGCAAGTGCGCCAATAGAGCCGACATAGCGAGTCAAAATCGCTGTCGAGCGTCAGGCCCGAGATGACACCAAGGGCGAAAGGATCACCCAATGGCGATCGGTTGCCGTGGAAATCCGGCAATATATGCAAGCGGTTAGCCAGCGCGAGACCCTCTAGCTCGCGCAATTCCATCACCCGGCGACAGATCGCCAGATGCCTTTCCCGCGTCGGTTCGCCCCCTGCCCCGTGCCAGCGAATGATATGATCGAGCAGGGCGCCGGTCGCCGATTGCCCGCCCTCGTTGAGCCATACGCCCGGCAGAACGGCTCCGAAATAGGGGCCCCAGACCCCGGCCGTCGGGCGGTCTTCGGCCGATAAAGCCATGACACAGCTCGATGTTCCGGCGATGAGCGCCAGATGCCGGTCGATGGTTTCGACGTCCGGCGCGAAGGCGCCGAGGACGCCGAGTGCACCGGCATGGGCGTCGATGAGGCCGGCACCGACATGACAATTGGTGGTGAGGCCGAGCTGGGTCGCAGCGGCTTCAGTGAGAACGCCGAGATCGTCGCCAACTGGGCTCGCCACGTCAGGAAGTGCAGCTTTTTCAATGAGATCGCCGAGGCCCACCAATTCCAGAAAGTCCTGCTGCCAGCCGGGAGTATGGTGGCCGAGATAGGTCCACTTGCAGGTGAGGGTCGATTGCGACCGGGCCAGCGAACCCGTCGCTTTCCAGGATAAAAAGTCAGCAAGATCAAACATATGGCCGGCGCGGGCCCAGCTCTTGGGCAGGTTGCGCTTGAGCCACATCAGCTTGGGCACTTCCATTTCCGGGGACATGACGCCGCCGGCGTAATGGAGCACTTCGTGACCCGTGCGGGTACATTCGTCGGCCTCTTCCAGGGCACGATGATCGAGCCAAACTATTGTATCCCAACGATCTTCTCCGTCTTTCGAGACGGTGACCGGAGCGCCATGCGCATCGCGGACGACGAGGGAACAGGTGGCGTCGAACCCGATGCCGACGACATCGGCCGGTTCGGCCTTGGCCTCGGCCATAGCGGCCCGGACGGCGCGGCAGACGGAAAGCCAGATATCCTCGCTGTCATGCTCGGCGAAATTGGCGTCGGTGCGCCTCATCAGGATTGGATTTTCGTGGCGGCCCAATAGTTTACCGTCACGAGTGAATACCCCGGCCCGGGCGCTGCCGGTTCCTACGTCCACTCCCACCAGGAGGTTTTGCGACACGCCGCTCTCTCTTCTTGGGTCCCCGGTGGGACCTTAGCCGAAGGGAGGAGGCTGGGCTAGAGGCGGTCGGCAAGATAGGCTTCGAGCGTCGCCTTCGTTCCGATAGACCACAATGAATTCAAGGACTTGGTAAAGGCCGCAATGAAGCTCGGCGCCTCGGCGAGATCGCCGTAAATGTCGCTCATTTCGAGCCAAACGGCCGGATTTTCCCTGGCTTTTTTGGCCTGAGCGGTGAGGCGATCCCAGTTGGGATCGTTGGGCTCGATCACCGCGCCGCTCTCCGTCGTGCCGTGGCAATACCGGCACCACAAGGCACTCACAAGTGCCAATCCGGTTAGCAGACTGTTAGCGTTGACCCTATCCAAAGCCGAGGGAATGATAAACTTCGGTTGACGATTGGAGCCATCGAGCGCGAGACGGCGAATTGTGTCGCCGATCTTGGGATTGGCGAAGCGTTTTTCGCAGAGCGCGAGATAGTCGTTGAGATCGGTATCGGGAACCGGGGGGACGACCGGAATGATCTCTTCGGTCTCGACCTTTTTGAGGAACGCGGCGACCAGCGGGTTCTCCATCGCCTCATGAACGAAGTGGATGTCCATCAGGCCAGCGGGATAGGCGATGGTCGCGTGGCCGCCATTGAGAATGCGGATCTTCATGTGCTCATAGGGCGACACGTCGGAGACGAATTGCACTCCGACTTTTTCGAGTGCCGGACGGCCAGCGGGGAAATTGTCTTCGAGCACCCACTGCTTGAAATTTTCGCAAAAGACCGGCCAGGCGTCGTCGATGCCGAAATTGTCGGCGAGGAGTTTCTTCTCGCGATCCGAGGTCGCGGGGGTGATGCGATCGACCATGCCATTGGGGAAGGCGACGGAGGATTTGACCCAGGCGGCAAGGCCGGGGTCGATCAGGGCGGCAAGGCCGGCGACGGCGTTTTCAGTGACGTGACCATTGCCGGGGATATTGTCGCAGCTCATGACGGTGAAGGGTTGCAGGCCAGCGTCGCGGCGTTTGACGAGGCCAGCGAGGATCAGGCCGAAGGCGGTTTTCGGCGCGTCGAAATGGGCGGCGTCATAAGCGATGTCGGGGTGTTTTGGATCGAACTTTTGGCTCGCCGGATCGATGTAGTAACCGCCTTCGGTGATGGTCAGCGAGACGATGCGGATGGCGGGATCGGCGAGTTTGGCAATGACGGCAGCGCTGTCGCCGGGCTGCAAATAGTCGATCATGGCGCCGGTGACGTGGGCGGAGCTGCTGTCGGCTTCCTGCTCGACGACGGTGGTGAGCCAATCCTGACCCAGGAGTTTTTGGCGCATGGCTTCGTCGGCTTGGCGTACGCCGGCGCCGACCAGGGCCCAGTCGTGCCCTTCGCCCAGATTGAACAGCGCATCGAGATAGACGGCCTGATGGGCGCGGTGAAAATTGCCCACGCCGAAATGGACGATGCCGGGGGTGAGATCGGTGCGGGTATAGTTTGGCACCGCAGCGGTGGTGATAGCAGCGAGATTGGCGGCGGAGAGCTTGGTCATAACGGTCGTCCTAATTGCTCCCATGAGACCTCATGGTGAGCCTGTCGAACCACGAGGTCGGGTTCACTGAAGATGTGTGCCACGACCTCGCCCTTCGACAGGCTCAGGGTGAGGTCTACTGGTACGGGCGTCGCCCTAAATCGCCTTCCCGGCGGCGTCGAACTTGTAGATGCGGTTCGGGTCTGGCGTCAGGTACACGACATCGCCATGCTTGAAAGTCTGGTCGCCGTCGGTGCGGATGGTCATGAGGCCGAGGCCATCGGTCTGGACGTGGAGGAAAGTGTCGGAGCCGAGCTGTTCGGCAACACCCACAGTGCCCTTCCAGGCGCCTTCAGTGGTCGAGAGCGTGAAATGCTCGGGCCTAACGCCGGTGGAATGGGCATTGTGCTTGGCGGCCTCGGCGCCGTCGACGAAGTTCATTTTCGGTGAGCCGATGAAACCGGCGACGAAGCGGTTGGCGGGCTTTTTATAGAGGTCAAGCGGGGAGCCGAACTGTTCGACATTGCCGGCATTGAGCACCACGATGCGATCGGCCATGGTCATGGCTTCGACCTGGTCGTGGGTGACATAGATCATGGTCGTTTTGAGCTGCTGGTGCAGTTCGGTGATTTCGAGGCGCATGTTGACGCGCAGGGCCGCGTCGAGATTGGACAGCGGTTCATCGAACAGAAAAGCCTTGGGCTCGCGCACAATGGCGCGACCGATGGCGACGCGCTGGCGCTGGCCGCCGGAAAGCGCGCGCGGGCGACGATCGAGATAGGAGGCGAGATTGAGGGTGCGCGCGGCATAGTCGACCTTCTGGTCGATCTGCGCTTGCGGCATCTTCGCCATTTTCAGTGGGAAGGCGATATTGTCCCTGACGCTCATATGCGGATAGAGCGCGTAGGACTGGAAGACCATGGCGAGACCGCGCCTGGCGGGTGGCGCGTCGGTCACGTCCTGCCCGTCGAGCTTTATGGTTCCGGAGGTCGTGTCTTCAAGGCCCGCGATGAGGCGCAGCAGCGTGGACTTGCCGCAACCCGAGGGGCCGACGAAGACGACGAATTCGCCATCCTCGATGTCGAGCGAAATGTCCGGAATGACCTGGACTTCGCCGAACGACTTGTTGACGTGTTCGAGGGTGATGGAACCCATGATTTTGGTCCTTCTAGGCTGATCGGTTGGCAGAGCTTGAGGGCACGACCTCGTCCTTCGACAGGCTCAGGATGAGGTCTACTGATGGCTGGCATTCCTCACCTCTCCCTTTGGGAGAGAGGTGAGGCTGCGCCTCTGGAAGAAACCGCATCATTTCACCGCCCCGAAGGTCAGGCCACGGACCAGCTGCTTCTGGCTGAACCAGCCGAGCAAGAGGATCGGGGCGATGGCGAGGAGGGAGGCGGCGGAGAGTTTGGCGAGGAAGAGTCCCTGCGGGGACGAGAAGGAGGAGATGAAGGCGGTCAGGGTGCCGGCGCGGCCCGAGGTCAGGGTGATGGTCCAGAAGGCTTCGTTCCAGGCCAGGATGACATTGAGCAGCAGGGTCGAGGCGATGCCGGGCACGGCCATGGGCACGAGAACGTGAGTGATTTCGTTCCAGAGTTCGGCGCCATCCATGCGGGCGGCTTCCAGGATATCGACCGGGATTTCCTTGAAATAGGTATAGAGCATCCAGACGATGATCGGCAGGTTGATCAGGGTCATGATCAGCGTCAGGCCATGCACGGTATCGAGCAGGCGGAGATCGCGGAAAATCAGATAGATCGGGATCAGCACGCCGACGGCGGGCATCATCTTGGTGGAGAGCATCCACATCAGGATGTCCTTGGTGCGCTTCGAGGGCGCAAAGGCCATGGACCAGGCGGCGGGGATGGCGATGAGAAGGCCGAGCAGGGTCGAGCCGACCGAAACCACGATCGAATTCCAGGCATGCTTGAAATAGTCGGAGCGATCCTGGACCGCCGCGAAATTTTCGAGGGTGAAATTCTGCGGCAAGAAGGTGGGCGGCGCGGCGATGGCCTCGGCCTCGGTCTTGAAGGCGGTGAGCAGGGTCCAGAGGATGGG
This sequence comes from Devosia sp., assembly GCA_035565515.1. Lineage (GTDB taxonomy): Bacteria > Pseudomonadota > Alphaproteobacteria > Rhizobiales > Devosiaceae > Devosia. The sequence goes on along the minus strand of DATMSG010000202.1, from coordinate 3,240 downwards.
CGAAAAGAGCAGCAGCGCCACCGCCCAGGCGAGGACGGTGAAGCCGATTTTGGTGGACGTGGAGACGCGGCGGGCCATCTTACCTTTTCTCCGCTGACATTTCGAAGACCTCATGGTGAGCCTGTCGAACCACGAGGTCGGGCACGCAAATCCGGCCACGACCCCGTCCTTCGACAGGCTCAGGATGAGGTCTGGTTGGGGAATGGTTGTCGCTACGCATCGAGATTCTTCCCCACTGCGCGCATCAGGAAGATGGCGACCACATTGGCGATGATGACGGCCACGACGCCGCCGGCGGAACCGGCGCCGATGTCATTGGACAAGATGCCGGTGCGGAAGACGAGGAAGGCGATATTGGTCGAGGCATAGCCGGGGCCGCCGCCGGTGGTGACGCGGATTTCGGCAAAGATGCCGAGGAGGAAAATGGTCTGGATCAGGATGACGATGGTGATCGCGCGCGCCATATGCGGCAGGATGATGTAGCGGAAGCGATTGGCGGCATTGGCGCCATCCATTTCGGCGGCCTCGCGTTGCTCTTCCGAGAGCGATTGCAAGGCGGTGAGCAGGATCAGCGTCGCAAAGGGCAGCCACTGCCAGGCGACGATGACGATGACCGAAAACAGCGGATATTGGTTGAACCAGTCGACCGGCTGCAGGCCGAAGAATTTCCACAAATGCCCGAGCATGCCATAGCCCGGATGCATGAAGCCGTTTTTCCAGATCAGCGCCGCGACGGGCGGCATGACGAAGAAGGGGGAGATGACGAGAATGCGCAAAATCCCCTGCCCCCAGATCGGCTGATCGAGCAAGAGCGCGAGGAAGGTGCCGCCGACAATGGTGATGAGGAGGACACCGCCCACCAGGATCAGCGTATTGACCAGGGCCTGGGTGAAGCTCGGATCGCCGATGACATAGACATAATTGGCCCAGCCGGCGAAGCCCGTCATCATCGGATTGATGAGGCTGTAATTCTGGAAGGAGAACCACAGGGTCATGACCAGTGGCACGATCATCCAGATGAAGAGCACGATAACGGCCGGTGCCATCATGGTGCGCGCCAGGGCGCGGGTTTGTTTGGTGGCCATATCTGCCTCGCAAAGAACGATCAGTAGACCTCATCCTGAGCCTGTCGAAGGACGAGGGCGTGGCACTCGTGCCTCCACTCGCTCGACCTCGTGGTTCGACAGGCTCACCATGAGGTCTTAGGGAGAGAGAAAATCCGCCCGGCCAATCGAGGGGGCCAATCGGTCGGGCGGCAGTCCTCTGGAGGTCTACTTGATGTAGCCGGCGCGGGTCATGTCGCGGGTGGTGGCGTCCTGGGCCTGGGCCAGGGCGTCGGCCGCCGACATCTGGCCGGCGAGTGCTGCCGAGAAGAGCTGGCCGACATTGGTGGCAATACCGGCAAATTCGGGAATGGCCACGAACTGGACGCCCGTATAGGGGACGGGATCGACCGTCGGATTGTTCGGGTCGGCCGAATTGATCGAGGCCAGCGTCATCGCGGCGAAGGGCGCAGCGGCCTGATAGTCGGGGTTTTCGTAGAGCGAGGTGCGCGTGCCCGGGGGCACATTGGCCCAGCCTTCCTTTTCAGCGACGAGCGCCAGATAATCCTTGCTGGTCGCCCAGTTGATGAATTTTTCCGCTGCCTCGGCATTTTGCGAGCTGGCCGGGATGGCGAGCGACCAGGCCCAGAGCCAGTTGCCGCGCTTGCCTAGGCCATTATCCGGCGCCTGGGCGAAGCCGACCTTGTCGGCAACGGTGGAGTCGGTGGGGTTGGTCACAAAGGAGGCGGCGACCGTGGCATCGATCCACATGCCGCACTTGCCCTGCTGGAAGAGGGTCAGATTTTCGTTGAAGCCATTGGACGAGGCACCGGCCGGGCCGGCATCGGCCATCAGCGAGAGATAGGTATCGAGCGTGTTCTTCCACTGCTCGGTATCGAACTGGGGCTTCCAGTTTTCGTCGAACCAGCGGGCACCGAAAGAATTGGACATGGCGGTGAGGAAGGCCATGTTTTCGCCCCAGCCGGCCTTGCCGCGCAGGCAAATGCCGTTGATGTCATTGGCGCGATCGGTCATGGCCCGAGCGGCTTCGCCCACGAATTCCCAGGTCGGCGCATCCGGCATGGTGAGGCCGGCTTTCTCCATCAGATCGGTGCGATACATGATGAAGGAGCTCTCGCCATAGAAGGGGGCCGCATAGAGCTTGCCATCGAGCGAAAGGCCGCCGCGAATGGCGGGGAGCAGGTCGTCCACATCGTATTCGGCATCGGCCGAGAGCGCATCGAGCGGCTTCAGCCAGTTCTGCTTGGCCCAGATCGGCGCTTCATAGGTGCCGATGGTCATGATGTCATATTGACCGCCATTGGTGGCGATGTCGGTGGTGACGTTCTGGCGCAGCGTATTTTCTTCCAGCACGACCCAATTGAGCTCGATGCCGGTTTCTTCGGTGAAGGCCGAAGACAGGCCCTGCATGCGGATCATGTCGCCATTGTTCACGGTGGCGATGGTCAGCGTCTGGGCCGAAGCCGAGCCGACCAGGGCAAGCGTCATCGCGCCCACGAAAAGGGGTGTCAGTTTCATAAATGTCCTCCCAAGACGAAGCGAGTTTTTGCTCCTGTCGTGAGCAAATGTTCACTAACTGAGCAAAAGTGTCAAGCAGGACATTTTTGCCCAGGCATGGAGCAGCGATCTGTCAGGCGAGGAGAAGTGCGGCCGTGGCTTCGTCGGTGATGAGGCCATTGGCGAGGCCGCCGGTCATGGCGGCGCGGATGGAGGCGGCCTTTCGCTGGCCCATGGCGAGGGCGACGACGAGGCTCGCCTGGCGCGAGGGAATGGGCGCCGAGGCGACCCGATCATTGATCAGGCCTTCGATCAGCCGGCCTTCCGCATCAAAGCACCAGCCGCAGATTTCGCCCACGGCGCCGGCCTTCTGCAGCATTTTGTGATCGGCTTCGGAGATGAAATTGTCGAGCAATAGCGGCGCCTTGGGGCCGAGATCGCCGATGCCGACAAAGGTGACATCGGCCTCGGCGGCAAGGTCGAGCGTGGCCTTGATCATCGGCTGGCGGTGCAGCATTTCGCGCTCGGCGGCGGACGAGGCGATAACCGGCAGCGGCATGGGAAAGCTGCGGGCTTTCACCGTGTCGGCGACGTTGAAGATGACGTTGTAAAAGGCGGCCGAACCGTCGGGCGCGATATTGCCGGTGAGCGACACGACCTTGTGTTGCGGGCATTCCAT
>DATMSG010000201.1:0-10901 GCA_035565515.1 Devosia sp. | reverse complement strand
ATCGACGCGATCAACCTTGGCGTCGAGGAGCTGTTCGCGGAGGTCGGCGCCGGTGTCGATCAGGAGCCGCGTGGGTTCGGTCTCGCCATCGCGAAAACCTTCGATGAGAAGGGCGCAGCGGCGGCGGCGGTTTCGAGGGTTATGCGGATCGCAGATTCCCCAATCATTGCCGATGCGCGGCACGCCGCCGGAAGAACCGCAGCCTAAAATGGTCGCGATGATCCGGTCGGGCCTAACCACTTCAAATCACACCAGATTTGGAGAAGAGGCGGCCGAAATTCGCGGTGGTTTCGCGGGCCAGTTGCTCGAAGGAAATACCGCGGAGTTCAGCGACCTTTTCGGCGGTGTGGCGGACGAAAGAGGGTTCGTTCGACTGGCCGCGATGGGGGATGGGGGCGAGGTAGGGCGCGTCGGTCTCCACGATATAGCGATCGGCGGGGACGAACTTCGCAACCTCTTGAATTTCCTGGGCATTTTTGAAGGTGACGATGCCGGAGAAGGAAATGTAGCCGCCGAGGGCCAAGGAGCGTTCGGCCAGGTTGCGGCCGGCGGTGAAGCAATGGAGCACGAAGGGGAAGGCCCCTGCCCGGCTCTCTTCTTCGAGGATGTTGGCCATGTCTTCGTCGGCGGCGCGGCTGTGGATAACCAGTGGAAGATTGGTGATCCTCGCGGCCGCGATGTGGCGGCGGAGGCCGGTGGCCTGGGCCTCGCGCGGGGCGTTGTCGTAGAAGTAGTCGAGGCCCGCTTCGCCGATGGCAATGCAACGGGGATGGGCACTTAGCCGGACAAGATCATCCGTTTGTATGTGCAATTCCTGATCGGCATTGTGCGGATGCGTGCCGACCGAGCACCAGACGTTCGGGAAACGTTCCGCGATTGCCGTGTATGTGGAAAAGTTATCCACACGTGTGGAAATCGTGACCATTCCGGTGACGCCGGCGGCGGCGGCGCGGGCCATTACGCCGTCGATGTCAGCGGAAAGTGCCTCGAAATCGAGATGGCAGTGGCTGTCGATCAGCATGGTTTACTCGGCCGGTTTTTCGAGGCGCGCGAAGACGCCCTGGGGTACCGGAAGGTCCGTATTGGTTAGCAGACTGTTAACATCGAGCGCAGCCGAGAGGGTTCTCTGGTTAGCAGGCACGGCCAACTGGTCGAGAAGACGCGCAGCCGAGGCCGGAACGAAGGCCTGCATCGGGATGGCGATGCGGCGAACCGTGTCGGCGGTGACATAGAGAACGGTCGCCATGCGGGCGGGATCGGTCTTTTTCAGCGCCCAGGGTTCCTGGGCGGCAAAATAGTTGTTGGCCGAAGAGAGGGCGGCGATGAGCGCGCCGGTGGCTTCGTGGACGAGCTGTTCGTCCATGGCCTTCTGAGCGGCGGTGAGCGCTTCGGTGACCTCGTTGATGATGGCATTGTCGGCGTCGGTCAGGGCGCCGAGTTCGGGCACCTTGGCGTCGCAGTTCTTGTTGATCATCGAGAGCGAGCGCTGGGCGAGGTTGCCCAGATTATTGGCGAGGTCGGCGTTGACGCGGTTGACGAGTTTTTCGTTGGAATAATCGCCGTCATTGCCGAAGGAGACTTCGCGCAAGAAGAAGTAGCGGACGGCGTCGGGGCCGAAGGTTTCGACCAAAGCGAAGGGGTCGATGACGTTGCCCAGCGACTTGCTCATCTTCTGGCCATCGACGGTCAGGAAGCCGTGGGCGAAGACGCGGTGCTGGACTTCGATGCCGGCGCTCATGAGGAAAGCGGGCCAATAGACGGTGTGGAAGCGAATGATGTCCTTGCCGATGACGTGAAGGTCGGCGGGCCAGAACTTCTTGAACAGTTCGCTCTCTTCGTCGGGATAGCCCAGGCCGGTGATGTAATTGGTCAGGGCATCGACCCAGACATACATGACATGGCCTTCGGCGCCCGGAACCGGAATGCCCCAATCGAAGGTGGTGCGGGAAATCGAGAGGTCCTGCAGGCCGCCCTTCACGAAGGAGATGATTTCGTTGCGGCGCTCTTTGGGCGCGATGAAATCGGGATTGGCTTCGTAGAGCGCGAGGAGCTTTTCCTGATAGGCGGACAAGCGGAAGAAATAGGTCGGCTCTTCGACCCATTCGACCTCGGCGCCCGAGGGAGCAAAGCGCTTGCCGTCCTTTTCGGTCAGCTCGGCTTCGTCGAAATAGGCTTCGTCGCGCACCGAATACCAGCCCTTGTAAGTGGACTGGAAAATGTCGCCGTTGTGACTCGCTTCCATCTTCTTCCAGATGGCTTGCGAGGCGTCGTAATGGCGCTGCTCGGTGGTGCGGATGAAATCGTCGTTGGAGAGGTTCAACGCCGCGGCGAGCCTTTTGAACTCGGCCGAATTGCGGTCTGCCAGTTCGCGAACAGGGATGCCTTCCTTCGCCGCGGTCTGCACCATCTTGATGCCGTGCTCGTCCGTCCCGGTGAGGAAGTAAACTTCCCGGCCTTCGAGCCGCTTCCAGCGGGCGATGGCGTCGGTCGCGATCATCTCATAGGCGTGGCCGATATGGGGGGCGCCATTGGGATAGGAAATCGCGGTGGTGACGTAAAAGGGCTTGGCGGTCATTGTGACTCTGTGGGGATGGCAGTCGTGTTTCGGTGCTTCCTTATGGCGTCGAACAGCACGGACAGCGTCTGTTTCATATCGAGATTGACGCTGTCGGCCTCGCTCAGAAGCGCGTTTGCCTTGTCCCATAGGTCAGTTGCCGAGGCAAGCCGCAACCGCTCGCCCGGCTGCATTGCGGCATTGCGCGCCTCGTCGGACAGCCAATCGAGCAGGATTTCGCGGGCGAAGGACATGTCCGGGCCCTGCGGGTCGGAACCGATGGCGTCGGCCAGCGCGATGGCGGTGCCGGCGGGGAGACTTTCGGGCGATTGGAGCCAGGCAATGAGCGCGCCGACCGGGGAATCGGGGGAAAGCGCGAGGGTTTCGAAGGCGCGGCGCGGCCGGCCGCCGGCAAGGCCGAGAGCGCGTTGCAGGGTTTCCTCGTCAATGCCGGGCATGCTGGCGGTGACGATTTCGGCGACATCGCTATCGGCAAGGGGGCGCAGGGCCAGATTGTGGCAGCGCGACTTGATGGTCGGGAGCAACTGGCCGGGGCGATGCGAGATCAGCAGGAAAGTCGTGTCAGCGGGCGGCTCTTCGAGGGTCTTGAGGAGCGCGTTGGCGGCCGAGGGATTGCAATCGTCGATGGAGTCGAGAATGGCGATGCGGTGGCCGGCGCGGCCGCGGGTGTGATGCAGCGCATCGCGGAGTTCGCGCACGTCTTCGACGCGGATGATGGTGTAGTAGCCCTTGGCGTCCTTGGCGCGGCGGCGCAGGACGAAGAGGTTGGGATGCGAAAGCGCGGTGACCTGTTCGGCGACACGCTCGGGGCTTTCGTCGCCGGTGGCGAGGAGAATGGCGGCGGCGAGTTCGAAGGCGAAGGTGGCCTTGCCGATGCCTTGGGGGCCATGCAGCATGATGGCGCCGGGCAGGCGGTGCTGTTGCAACTGGGCGAGGATGGCCCCACGGGCGGCGTCATGGCCGATGGCGCCGTGCCGTTCTTCGGGCAGCGGCAGGCCGGCAAGCGCATTGGGATCGGTCACGCCGGCTGTCCGGTCTGGAGTTCGGGGAAACGGGCCTGGACGGTATCCCAAATCTCGCGCTCGAGGCTTTCTTCGGCCTGATTGGCGGAGAGCACCACGCAGCGCTCGGCATTGTTGCGGGCGATGTCGAGGAAGCCGTCACGCAGGCGCTTGTGCCAGTCGAGCTCTTCCTTTTCGAAGCGGTCGCCGGTGAGGGCAAGGCCATCTTCGATGGCGCGCTCGGCGACGCGCTTGAAGGCGATTTCGGGGTCCATATCGAGGACGATGGTGAGATCGGGGGTGTGGCCATCGAGGGCGAGGTCTTCGAGGGCGTCGATCAGTTTTGTGTCAACGCCGCCGGTGAGGCCCTGATAGGCGCGGGTGGAATCGCAGAAGCGGTCGGAAATGACCCAGGTGCCCTTGGCAAGATTGGGGGCGATCAACTGGGTAACGTGATCGTAGCGGGCGGCGGCGAAGAGCACGGCCTCAGCGCCCGATCCCCAGACTTCGCTGCGGCCCTGCAGGATGAAGGAGCGGATGGCTTCGGCCTTGGGCGTGCCGCCGGGCTCGCGGGTGCGGACCGCTTCAACCGAGACATTGGCCAGATTGGCGAGCAGGCGCTTGACCTGGGTGGATTTGCCCACCCCTTCCCCACCTTCGAAGGTGATGAAGCGAGCCTGTCTGCGATTTGGCGCTTCGAGCATGGGCGAGCTGATTCCTTGGTCCGGTTTCTTTTAGGTCAAGTCGGGGCATGGGGGAAGGTTTTGGGAGGGTTTGTCGGTAGTACGGGCGAAATGAAAGCTCAGGGTTCCCCTACCCCCACTCTCATTCTCTCCCCACAAGGGGGAAGGAGGCGCAAGCCTCAGTCGTCCCGGTTCCGTCGTCTCCCTCCGGATTAGGGGTGGGGGTGACGCAATGGATACTTCAGTGCCACGCCCTCGTCCTTCGACAGGCTCAGGATGAGGTCTACTTGGGTATCCCGGTTCTGTTCAAAGCCACCCCAATGCCAGTTGCTTCAACGCATCGGTGGCCCTGCGCACGAGATCGCCTTGCGGCACATCTTCGGCGGCGTAGAGGGGGGCGCTCTGGACGAGTTGGTTATTGCACAGGACGCGCAATTCGGCGACTTGCTGGCCGGCGGCAACCGGGGGCAGCAGAGGGCCGACATAGTGGACGCTGGCCGAGAGGCAATCGCGCGAGCCGCGCGGCAGGTAGAGCGCGATTTCGCCCTTGCCGACGAGACCGACGCTGGCGCTCGCGCCGCCATAGACATCGGCATAGGCGACGACGGCACCCGCGGGATAGGCTTCGAAACGCTCGAAGGCGCGCGTGCCCCAGGTTAGCAGTTTGCGGCCTTCTTCGGCGCGTTCGCGCATGGAGCCCAGGCCATGGACGACGGCGACGAGGCGGCGATCGCCCTGGGCGGTGGAGATGACGGCGCCATAGCCGGCGGCCTGGGTATGGCCGGTCTTGAGGCCATCGACGCCGATGCCGACTTCGATCAGCGAATTGCGATTGGCCTGCTTGATGCCGTTCCACTCCATCTCCGGCTCGGAGAAATAGTGATAGAATTCGGGGAATTCGCGGATCAGATAGCGGCCGAGATCGGCAAGATCGCGGGCGGTGGAATATTCGTCGGGGTCGGGCAGACCGGTGGCATTGGTGAAATGGGAATCGTCAAGGCCGAGGTCGCGCGCCAGTTCGTTCATCATCGAGGCGAAGGTGGCCTCGGTTCCGGCAATGCCTTCGGCCAGGACGATGGCCGCGTCATTGCCCGACTGGATGATGACGGAGCGAATGAGGTCTTCGACGCGGATCTGGGAATTGAGCGCGGCGAACATGGTGGAGCCGCCCGAAGCCGCCCCGCCGGTGCGCCAGGCATTTTCGGAGACGAAAAACTGATCGTCGAGGCTGATGCGGCCAGCGCGAAGCTCGTGGAAGACGACGGCCAGGGTCATGAGCTTGGTCATGCTGGCCGGCTCCAGGCGCGCGTCGGCGTCCTTCTGAAAGATCACCGTGCCCGATTCATAGTCCATCAGCACCGCGAAGCGGGCCTTGGTCTCGAAATTGGCCTGCGCCAGGGCGGGAAAAGCACCGGCGAAAGCGAAAAGCAGGGCGAGAAGCAGTCTCACGGGCGATACCTTGCGTTGCGGCCGTCCTGGCCGGTTTCGGCGCGGCTGAAGACCCTAACTTAATAAAGAATTATGTCGCCAAGTCCAAGTTCCCGCGCCAGGGCGAGGGCGTCGTCTTTTGTGGCGCCGGGCTTCAAATAACTGAGAGTGAGGCGGGTCGCATTGTGGCCGTCGAGCACGACCTGTTCCTCATCGACCGCGCCGAGAACGGCGAAGCGCTCGGCCAGCGCGATGGCATTGGCGCGGTTGGCGAAGGTGCCGAGGCCGAGCTTGAAGGCCCGGCTATCGGCATCGACGCTCCTGGCCCAGGCCTGCAAATCCGGCGTGCCCGCGGCCACGGAATTGACCGCGGCAAAGGCCGTGCCGATGCCGGCGTCAACGCTTTGAGGCGTTGCATCAGCATAGGAGAACAAGCCATTGAAGAAATTGGTGGTCATGCCGACGAGACTGCGATTGCTCTCGGCGCTGGCGACGCGGACATTGCCGGTGTCGAAATCCCGGGGGCCGGTATAGCTGGCCATGAGGGTACGGGTATCGTCGCCTTCGAGCGGGGCGGCGCCGACATATTGGACCTGCACATTGGCCGAGCCATTGTTGACATAGCCGAGCATGGCGGCGGCCTGATGGGACAGGTCAACGACGCGGCCGGCGACATAGGGGCCGCGATCGTTGATGCGGACGATCAGGGAGCGGCCGTTGTCGATATTGGTGACGCGGACATAGGAGGGCAACGGCAGGGTCGGATGGGCGCCGGTGATGGCATTGGCGGAGAAAATCTCGCCATTGGCGGTGCGGCGACCATGGAAATCGGAGCCGTACCAGGAGGCCGTGCCGGTGGCCTGATAATTGGGATCGTGCTGCGGCACATAGGTTTTTCCGCGCACGGTATAGGGCTGGCCGACCTGATAGCGGCCACCGCCGCGGGGCGGATTGGGATCATTGGTGACGCGCGGGGAGACGGCGACCCCATATTCCTTGGAGGTGAAGGCACCGCGCTTGACGGTGGCGCCGAGCCCCCCTGCTCCACCCATGCAGGCGGCAAGGGCCGGGGCGATCAGCGCACAAAGGGCGACGGTGCGGACGAGGTTGCGCCAAGTGGTCACGGTACTCTTTACTCAACACGCTTGGTTCTGGGCGCGCGTTTTACACAGCGCGCGTATAGTTCTTCGCAAAATGTCGCCAAGCTGGTTGAGGGGACGTTAATGCTGACAGAGCGTTAGCATTTGCAGCCGCATTGCGCGGATTTTGGTAAACGAGAGGTAAAGGCCGTTTTCCCAGCGAATTTGACTTTGCGGGGAATATGGCCATCATGGGCGGCATGAGCACGGATTTCAATTTCGCCCGCCAGACACGCGACGGTCATCGCCCGGCACTCTGATTGCCTGGTGTTGCTACCTGCCCAGGAGGCAAGAGCGGCACCAGGAGGCTCTAACCAATCCCACAGTTTCATGCCTTGTGACGCCTGCGGATCGTGGACGCGTTTCGGCATGTTTGTCCCGAGACAATTGCGATGACCTTCAAATATTCCGTCACCCTTCCCATCAGCGGCGGCAACAAGCTGACCCGGTTCAAGGACTGGGCTGACCGGCATGTGCCCCAAATCCGCTACAGCCTGCCACCGCAGACGCCGATCAAGACCGAAACCATGACCGTGCGGCTCGCTTCGCTCGAAGAGCGGCAGCATCTGCTGCAGGCCTTTGCGCGATCCTCGCAGATGTGAGGAGAGCACGATGCCAGCGCTGAGATTTTGCCGGTCCTGTGCCGGCCCGCGGCCGCGGGCAGCACGGCGGTGTCCGTGGTGTCACCGGGACTATGACGGCCCGATCGCCCTGCCCGAGCATCTCTTCGATGCGCCGGGGGGCCGGGACGGGTTTGGCCGGAAGGAAACAGGAGACCAGGCGAGATGACGACGCTTTCGCTGAAAGACTGGGCGCAATCGCCCGAGATCATGATCGGGGCGCGAGAGCACCGGCGGCTGACCACCGCGGCGCTGATCGATGTGGAGCAGGATTCCGACCAGGTGGATTTTCTGCTCTATGAGCTCGACCGGGCGGTGGTCGTCGAGGATACGATGCTGCCGGCCGACATCGTGCGGCTGGGGAGCGTCGTGCGGTATCGCGTGGCGTCGGGCGAGGAGCGGACGATCAAGCTGGTGCTGCCTGAGCATGTCACCGGGCGCGATGCCTATCGGCTATCGGTGACATCCAAGCATGGCGCGGCGCTCTTGGGGCTGCGGCCGGGGCAGATCATTGCCTGGGTGGATGCCGGCGGAACGGCGCATAGCGTGGAAGCGCTGAAGGTGGCGAATGCGGGGTGAGCGGGGACCGGCTGGGGCGGTTGTTTCCCCGGCCTCCTCACGTGAGCAGGGCCAGGGCGCCGGCGAGTGCCCTGGCGATCTTGGAGGGCTGGTCCTGAGAGATGACTAGGGCGTCGCCGTCATCGATGAGGAGCTGGAAACGGTGGCGGAATTTTTCCTCTTCAGAGGTCCGTTCGAGACCGAAGCCGCGCTGGAGCTGCCGTTCGACAACGATCGGGGTGGCGATTTCGATGTCGCGGCTCGGCAGGAGGACAATGCCGTAGCCGGTCGAGACCAGACGGCGGGCTTCGATATTGTCGGGTGTGCCGGCCGGCGCGGCGAAGAAACCGGAGGCGGTGACGAATATTCGGGGGCCGGTGCTTTCCGACAGCAGAGTTTTGGCCAGAGCGAGGTTTTCGTCGCGGTAGCGCTGGTAGCCGTACTGAGCGATGAAGCGACCGATCAGGTCGAGGCGCGCGCAGAATTCGAGGTCGAGATCGATCAGGGGCCAATCGAGGATTTGGGCGAGTTCCCGGCCCAGCGTAGACTTGCCGACGCCGCCGGGACCGAGGAGGAACAGCGTTTCGCCGGCACGCCAGGGACGGCGGAGTTCGATGTGGGTTGCGCGACGATCCGTCAATCTGGCGCGGCTTCCGACCAGTTTGTGCGCCTGGCCCATTCCATGGCGCCTTCGTGGATGATGTCGAAGACCGGGTTCTTGATCTCGTAATAGGCGTGCTGGTCTTCGGGGAAGAAGGCGGCGAGGCGTTGCTTGATCTGTTCGTAGGCTTTTGCCGTGACCGGGTGGGCACGAAGATAGTCGCGGCAGATCAGGGGAAATTTCTGGTTGAAGGCGCCGCGCTGGCGGATGTGGACATGGGCGCGGCGCGGGGTCTGGACGACGAAGAGGTGTTTGGCAAGATCGGCGGGCGCAAGGTCCATGCCCGGCGGGCAGTGGTCCGCAATGTGTTGGCCCTGACGGTGTCCGGCGGACAGGAAGGCGGCGGGATCGACCTGGGCGAGATCATCGACCGTGATCTGGATGTCGATGATGTCCTTGGCGGCGAGACCGGGCACGGCGGTCGAGCCGATGTGGTGGATATAGGCGCCGGGGGGACTGAGGGTCAGCAGCTCGGCCTTGAGATACTGAAAATCGCGCGGCCAGGATTTTTGCGCTGGCGTGATGATGATCTGCATGCGGCACTCCTCCTGTCGCCAGAGATGGACGAGGAGGACCGCAAGGGCAAGGGGTCCCGGCGCTGCGCCTAACCGGAATAGGGCACGAGAGGCGTATCGGCGCGCAGGTAGAGCGGGTGCTTTGGCGAGCCGTCGGCATTGGTGCCGAAACACCAGAGGGTGAGATTGTCGGCTCGGAGGGCGGCGACGAGCTCGCGGCCGGCGGGGGCGAGGGCCTTGTTGAGTTTGCCATGGCAGAGGACGATGCGCCCTGCCCCCCTGGCCGCCTCGCGAATGGCGGGGAGGTTGGCGGGGGAGACGGCAACGGTACCCGGCTGCAGCAGGGCTTTGGGGTCGGTGGCGCGATAATCGCCCACATTGCATTTGACCATGGCCGAAAAACCTTCGCGGCGGGCAAAGGTCCATTCTCTGGCGCAGGTTGGATCGTCCACCGTCGCATCGGCGGTGGAGGGGTTCATGCCGATGAAGAGGATGTAGTTTTCCGGAAAGGTGTCGCCGAGCCAGCGGCGCATGCGCTGACGGTAGCGGCCGTCCTCGCTCATGACCGCATCGCCATGGACGCCGGCGCCGAGGCGCAGACGCACCTTGCCGCCGGGGTCGTGGCCGGTATCGCCGAGGTCGAGGCTTGTCTGGCTCATGCCGTCAGATCGCCCGGCGGCACGAGGCCGTTGATGAGCGAGGCGGTGGTGATGGTATTGGCGAGCAGGCAAGCGATGGTCATGGGGCCGACGCCGCCGGGAACCGGGGTGATGGCGCCCGCAACTTCCACGGCGGAGGCGAAATGGACGTCACCGACCAGCTTGGTCTTGCCTTCGCCCTTTTCGGGGGCGGGAACGCGGTTGATGCCGACATCGATGACCACGGCGCCGGGTTTCAGCCAATCGCCGCGCACCATTTCGGGGCGGCCGACGGCGGCGACGACAATGTCGGCCTGACGGACGACATCGGCCAGGTTCTGCGTCTTCGAATGGGCGACGGTGACGGTGCAATTGTCGCGCAGGAGGAGCTGCATCATCGGCTTGCCGACAAGATTGGAGCGGCCGATGATGACGGCGTTCTTGCCTTCGAGATTGCCCAGGTGATCGCGCAGCAGCATGAGCGCGCCGAGCGGGGTGCAGGAGACCGGGCCCGGCAGGCCGATCTGGACCTTGCCGACATTGGCGGGCGTGAAGCTATCGACATCCTTCATGGGGTCGATGGCTTCGATGACCTTGTTGGGGTCGATGTGCTTGGGAACGGGCAGCTGCACGAGGATGCCGTGAACGGCGGGATCGGCATTGAGCTTCTGCACCAGCGCGAGGAGGTCGGCTTCCGGCGTTTCGGCGGGCAGTTCGTGCTTGAACGAATTCATCCCGACTTCGGCGGTCTGCTTGGCCTTGCTCGACACATAGACCTGGCTGGCCGGATCGGAGCCGACGATGACAACGGCAAGGCCGGGGGTGATGCCGTGCTCGGTTTTGAGGCGCTGGACGTGGCCCGCGATGCGACCGCGCAGATTCTCGGCAAAGAGTTTTCCGTCGATGATTTTTGCGGTCATGCTGGCCTCGTTTTCTTTGGGATTTAGAGGCGCGGGACGGTGTTCCCGCGTTTGCGCTTGGACATAAGGGATGCGGGGTGATCCGTCCATTGGTTTGGTAGAGAGGTCGGGCCACGGAATCGCTCAGGCGATGGCAGTGATCTCAAGTTCCTGGGTGCCGAGG
>DATMSG010000200.1:0-6900 GCA_035565515.1 Devosia sp. | reverse complement strand
CGCAGCGCATTCTCCAATTGGCGGCACTGGGTCGATTGGGCATAGACGGTCTGCACGTCGAGCGAAAAAATCAGCGCTGCGAGCAGCAGCAATATCGACGCGCGGAAACCGGAAGCAGATAAGGTCACGAATGGGTCCTGTTCGTCGGCCAGGAGAGGGGCCACTTGTCGCTTAAGACATCGCTGGCGAGGATGGCAACACTATAGCAATCTGAAACACCGACGATATCGCCACAGAGCAACACAAAAGAGAGATCGCCCGTCCATGAAACTCGCCACAATCCGCGCGAACCGCCCCGACGGGCAATTGGTCGTCGTTTCCAACGATCTCACCCGCTGCGTCTCGGCGGGCCGTATCGCCCCCAATCTTCAGGCCGCGCTCGACGATTGGGACCGCCTTGCCCCGGCGCTTTCGGCCCTGTCCGTCCAGCTCGACAAGGCCGAAATCGCCGGTCAGCCCTTCGAACCCTCTGCCGTTCTCGCCCCGCTGCCCCGCGCGTTCCAATGGATCGATGGCGCCGGCTATATGGGCCATCTCGAACGCGTTCGCTCCCTCAAGGGCAGCAAGGATGAGGAACTGCAATCGGTTCGCCCGCTGCTCTATCAGGGCGGCTCCGATTCGCTGTCCGGCGCCTCCGATCCCATCGTCGTCCCCGAGGATGATCTTGCCCTCGACTTCGAAGTCGAGGTCGCCGTCATCATCGGCGCCGTCCCCATGCGCCCCAGCCGCGAGCAAGCGGCGTCAGCCATTCGCCTCGTCACCATCTGCAACGACGTCTCGCTCCGCCGTCTCGTCGCCGACGATCTGCAAAACGGTTTTGGCTTCTTCCACTCAAAACCCTCGACCAGCTTCGCGCCCGTCACCGTCACCCCCGAAAGTCTTGGCGACCGCTGGCGCGACAACCGCCTGCATCTGCCGGTGCGCGTCGAGGTCAATGGCACGCTCTATGGCCAGCCCAATGCCGGCGTCGATGTGCATTTCGATCTCGTCGATCTCATCGTCGAGGCCGCCCGCACCCGCCAGCTCGGCGCCGGCACCATCATCGGCTCGGGCACCATCGCCAACCATCACGACGCCACCCTGCCGATCAAGGAAGACGGCATCGGCTTTGGCTGCATCGCCGAAGCCCGCACCGCCGAAAAGGCAAAGTTCGGCCGTGCCCGCACGCCTTTCCTCAAGCCCGGCGATCGCGTCCGCATCGCTGCCGTCGGCCCCGGCGGCCGCTCGGTCTTCGGCGACATCGACCAGACCGTCGTGGCGCTCATCGCCTGATCCCGGACGATAACATTCCTGTGTGGGCGTTGGGAGCCATGCTGCCCCATGGCAGGGTTCGTCTGCCGGCAGGGGGGAAGACCGGCAGAAAATGCATGTTGAGGGTGTAGTTGATGATTTTCTCGAAATTTTCCGCGCTTGCCGTCGCGGGCCTGTTTGCCATCGGCACTGTCGCGGCCCTGGCGCAGGACGCCTTTACCCCGCCCGCGACGCCGGAAGAGGCCGTTGCCCTGCGTCAGAACCTGATGAAGGAAGATGGCGGCATTCTGCGTAGCGCCGGCAATCTGACGGGCGCCGATGCCGTCGCCGCCATGACCAAGCTGCGCGACAACTATAGCCATATCCCGGCTCTGTTCCCCGAAGGCTCGATCGTGGCCGGGTCCGAGGCACTCCCCGCCATCTGGGAAAATTTCGACGCTTTCACCGCCATTGCCGATGCCGGCGTTGCCGCTGCCGAAAGCGGCATTGCCGCGGCTCAGGCCGGCGATGCTGCCGCCTATGCCGCAGCCCTTCAGGCCATCGGAGGCACCTGCGGCCAGTGCCATCAGCAGTTCCGTTCCTGACCTCGGGACTGCACCATCGGATCGTCCCTTGCGGGATGATGTTCGCCTCCAAAGCGAAATGGGCGGCCTTCGGGTCGCCCTCTTTTCTTTTGCGCTTGATTTCTTTTGGCCGCCCGGCCAATCTCCGCCGCATGAAGACCAAGTGCACCATTACCGTCTGCATTATTACCTGCTAACCCAAGCGTTGGCGGAGCGGTCTTCTTCATCCAGATTTTCAAGAGGATAGAGGCTCCCCGCCAGCGGAGCGTTGTCGGGAAAAGTGGGTACCGCTTTTCCGGTTCGGCAGCGCGACCAACAATGTGTCTGGCTACAGGACCTCTCGATGACCACGGCAAAGCCGCAGATCAGCCTCTACAATACGCTCACCCGCACCAAGGCGCCTTTCGTGCCCATGGATGCGAGCAATGTGCGCATGTATGTCTGCGGCCCGACGGTCTATGATTTCGCCCATATCGGCAATGCCCGCCCGGTCATCGTCTTCGACCTGCTGTTCCGCCTGTTGCGCCACGTCTATGGCGAGGGCCATGTCACCTATGTCCGCAACATCACCGACGTCGACGACAAGATCAACGCCCGCGCCCTGCGCGATTTCCCCGATCTGCCGCTCAATGAGGCGATCCGGAAGGTCACGGAAAAAACCGAAGACCAGTTCCTCGCCGACGTCAAAGCCCTCGGTTCGCTCCAGCCCACCCATCAGCCCCGCGCCACCGACAATATCGGGGAGATGCAGACCCTGATCGCGGCTCTGATCGAGCGCAACCACGCCTATAACGCCAATGGCGAAGTGCTCTTCCGCACCCGCTCCATGCCCGATTACGGGCAGCTCTCGGGCCGCAATCTCGAAGACAATCTGGCCGGCGCCCGTGTCGCGGTGGAGGCCCACAAGGAAGACCCGGCCGATTTCGTGCTCTGGAAGCTCTCCTCGGAAACCGAGCCCGGCTGGGACAGCCCCTGGGGCCGCGGTCGCCCCGGCTGGCATATCGAATGCTCCGCCATGTCCGAGCGCTATCTAGGTGAGACTTTTGACATTCACGGCGGCGGGCTCGACCTGATCTTCCCGCACCATGAAAACGAAATCGCCCAGTCCCGCTGCGCCCACGGCACCCATGCCATGGCCAATGTCTGGATGCATAACGGCTTCCTGCAGGTGGAAGGGCAGAAAATGTCCAAGAGCCTGGGAAATTTCGTCACCATCAACGAACTCCTCGAAACCGGCGCCATGGGTGGCCGGGCCTGGATCGGCGACGTCCTGCGCCTTGCCATGCTCATGACGCACTATCGCGAGCCCATCGATTTTACCGTGAAGCGTCTCGAAGAAGCCGAGGCGAAATTGCGCGACTGGCAGCGCGCCGCCCGCGGCGCCACCGTGTCCGCGGGCGATGCCCCCGACGCTTCGGTGGTCAAGGAACTGGCCGATGACCTCAATTTCCACCGCGCCAGCGTCGCCCTCGATTTCATCGCCAAAAAGGCCAATCGCGAGGAGGGCAATGCCAGGCATTGCCTCGCCGCCACCCTGCGCTTCCTCGGTTTCAGCCTCGATAGCCTGCTCTCCTCCGAAGACGGCTGGGAAGCCCCCGCCCATATCGCCAACGCCATCGCCGCCCGCCTCGCCGCGCTCAACGCCAAGGATTTCGCCAAGGCGGACGCCATCCGCAACGAGCTGTCCGCCCAAGGCATCGCCCTCCTTGACTACAAGGACGAACAAGGCCAGCGCGCCACCCGGTGGGAGGTGAAGCGGTGAGTGTGGATACTTTCGCCTTCCTGACACGCCCTGTCACCGACACCCCGTCTCCATGCCCACTCCAACCAAGGAGTGCACACCATGCTTGATCACGTCGGAATTCTCGTTGCAGACTGGAACAAGGCCAAGGCCTTTTACGATGCTGCCTTTGCCCCCATGGGCATCAGCCTGCTGATGCAGGTTCCCGAAGAATATACCGGCGGCGTCAAGGTCGGCGGCTATGGCAAGGGCCATCCCGATTTCTGGCTGACCGAAGCCAAGGATACCGGCCCCGGCCGCCACTATGCCTTTTCGTCGGATAATCGTGCGGCGATCGACGCCTTTTACGCCGCCGCGATGGCCGCCGGTGGCCGGGACAATGGCGGCCCGGGCCTGCGCCCGCATTATAGCGAAAATTACTACGCCGCCTTCGTCCTCGACCCCGATGGCAACAACATAGAAGTGGTCTGTCATGCCCCAGAATGAAGCCCATACCGGGGGCTGCCAGTGTGGCGCGGTTCGTTTCCGCGTCACACGTCTCGGCCGGCCCTCCATCTGCCATTGCCGCATGTGCCAAAAGGCCTTTGGCGGCTTCTTCGGGCCCCTGGTGACCGCCCATAACGCTACCTGGACCCGGGGCGAACCCAAATGGTTCCAGAGTTCGGATGCCGCCCGCCGCGCCTTCTGCGGCGATTGCGGCACCCCGCTCGCCTATGAAACCCGCTTCGGCCTCGAACTTGCCATCGGCGCCTTCGACGACCCCACCGTCGCCGCTCCCGAGATTCAGGTAAATCCCGCCGACAAGCTCCCGTTCTTCGACACGCTGACGAGCCTGCCCATGCGCAGCGAAGTCAGCGACGAATGGCGCGACTTCATGGCCGGCATTCATTCCAACCAGCATCCGGACCACGACACGGAAGCCTGGCCACCCAAGGAGAACGGCTGATGGAGCGCTATGCCAAGGAAGTCAGCGGCGGCTGCCAATGCGGCGCCGTGCGCTATCACGCAACGGAAATGCTGGACAATTCCCACATCTGCCACTGCCGCATGTGCCAGAAGGCAGCGGGCAATATCTTCATTGCCCTCGTCGCCGCCCCACGCGAGGCGATCACCTGGACCCGAGGCGCGCCAGCCCGCTTCCGCTCTTCCGAACACGTGGATCGCGGCTTCTGCTCGGCCTGCGGCACGCCGCTATTTTATGAAAACATCAACGGCGGCCATATCAATTTCACCACCGGGTCCCTCGATCACCCCGAAGATTTCCCCGCCAATGTCCATTGCGGCATCGAAGGGCGCGTTCCCTGGTTCCAGACCCTGATGGCGAAGCCATGGCTTGATACCACCGAGGTCGAAATGAGCGCGGAAGCGCCCGGCATTAAGGCCAGCAACAACCAGCACCCCGACCACGACACGGCCACCTGGCCCACAAAATAACCAGACCTGAACAGGCCCCGAAAAATGTCCCGAGACCGCCTCTATCTTTTCGACACGACCCTGCGCGACGGTGCGCAGACGGCCGGCGTGGAATTCTCGCTCGAGGACAAGATCGCCATTATTGAACTGCTGGAACAGCTGGGCGTCGACTATATCGAAGGCGGCTATCCCGGTGCCAATCCCGTCGACACGGCCTTTTTCGAAAAACCGCGCACAAAGCAGGCGACGTTTACCGCCTTCGGCATGACCAAAAGGGCAGGGCGCTCCGCCGCTAACGATCCGGGCGTGCAGGGCCTCGTCAATTCGGCCGCCGCCGCCACCTGCTTTGTCGCCAAGGCCTGGGATTATCAGGTCGAACTGGCTTTGGGCTCCACCACCGGCGAGCATCTCGAAGGCCTCGCCGACACGGTGCGCACCGCAGCCGCAGCGGGCAAGGAAGTGCTCATCGACCTCGAGCACTTCTTCGATGGTTTCAAGGCCAATCCCGAATATGCGCTGTCCTGCGTCACCACGGCGCTCGAAGCCGGCGCCCGCTGGGTCGTCCTCTGCGACACCAATGGCGGCACCATGCCGTCCGAAATCCGCACCATCATCGGCACGGTCCTCAAATTCGCCCCCGGCGAAAAGCTCGGCATCCATCCCCATGACGATACCGGCCAGGCCGTCGCCAATGCGCTGGCGGCCGTCGAAGCCGGCGTGCGCCAGGTCCAGGGCACGCTCAATGGTCTGGGGGAACGCTGCGGCAATGCCAATCTCGTGACCCTGATCCCGACGCTGGTCCTAAAGCCCTATTATGCCGAGCGCTTCGAAACCGGCATCACGCCCGAAAAACTCGAACGCCTGACCCACATTTCCCGCGCCTTTGACGATCGTCTCAACCGTGCTCCCGCGCGCCAGGCGCCCTATGTCGGCGCCGCTGCCTTCGCCACCAAGGCCGGCATCCACGCCTCGGCTCTGCTCAAGGATTTTTCGACCTATGAGCACGTGCCGCCCGAAAGCGTGGGCAATGAACGCGCCATCATGGTCTCCCAGCAGGCCGGCAAATCCAACCTTCTGACCGCTCTCGCGCGCCACGACATCGTGCTCGAAAAGGACGATCCCCGCCTCGAAAAGCTGCTGTCCACCGTCAAGGAGCGCGAGGCCCAGGGCTATTCCTATGACGGGGCCGATGCGTCCTTCGCCGTCCTCGCCCGCTCGGTCCTCGGCACTTTGCCGAGCTTCTTCGATGTGGAACATTATCGCGCCATGGTCGAGCGCCGCCACAATGCGCAGGGCGAGGAGATCACC
The DNA here is from genome assembly GCA_035565515.1 of Devosia sp. GTDB lineage: Bacteria > Pseudomonadota > Alphaproteobacteria > Rhizobiales > Devosiaceae > Devosia. The sequence continues at coordinate 624 of DATMSG010000200.1, read as the reverse complement.
GTCACCGAGGCGGTGGTAAAAGTCCGCGTCCAGGGCGAATTGCTCATGTCGGTCGCCGAAGGCAATGGCCCGGTCAACGCCCTCGATCAGGCCCTCAGAAAAGACCTCGGCATTTACTCCTCCCGCATCGAGGATCTCGAACTGGTCGATTTCAAGGTGCGTATCCTGGACGGCGGCACGGGCGCGGTCACCCGTGTACTGGTTGAAAGCAAGGACAGCAGCGGCGAGCGGTGGAGCACCATTGGCGTTTCGTCCAATATCATTGATGCGTCCTTTGAAGCTCTGTATGAATCAATCACATACAAGCTGTTGAAGACTGAAGCGGTGCAGTCATCCTCAGTATTGGCGACTGCGCGGCCGGCCCGAAAGGCGACTGGCTGACAACCGTCCGGGAGGACAAACTGGCCGAAACTGCTCCGAAACGACCTCTCGCCCTGACCATCGGGGCAGTTGCCGTCACTCTGCTCGTCATCGCCGGCGTCTTTGTCGCCCCCACGGCCGTCAATTGTTTCAATAGCGCCGATGGCATGGGCCAGTGCCTGCGGGGCAAGCTCGTCGATGCCGGCCTTTTCCCCAGGCCCGCCGAAGCAGTGGCGGAAACCGAAGCCCCGGCCGCCCCGCCGG
>DATMSG010000199.1:0-31355 GCA_035565515.1 Devosia sp. | reverse complement strand
GTCAATCGCGTTTGTGGTGAGGTTTGTGGGTGAACCAAAACAAAAAGGGCGCCTTGCAGCGCCCCTTTCAATACCAGTTGGCTGACCGCCATTCGAGCGAAGCTCTCATGGCCTTCTCACCTCCATTCGCTCCACTGGAGCGAATGGCCCTGCGGAACGGCTCGAAGCTTAGAGCGTCTTGCCCAAGGCGACGGCCGTGTCGGCCATGCGGTTGGAAAAACCCCATTCGTTGTCGTACCAGGAGAGGACGGAAACGAAATTGCCGTCCATGACCTTGGTCTGGTCGAGGGCCACGGTCGAGGAATGCGGATCGTGGTTGAAGTCGATCGAAACGTTGGGCTGGTCGGTGAAGCCGAGCACGTTCTTGAGTTCGCCATTGGCGTATTTCTTGACCGCGGCGTTGATTTCGTCGGCGGTCACATTGCGCTTGGCGATGAACTTGAAATCGACGCAGGAGACGTTCGGGGTCGGCACGCGGATCGAGACGCCGTCGAGCTTGCCCTTGAGCTCGGGCAGCACGAGGCCAATGGCCTTGGCAGCGCCGGTCGAGGTCGGGATCTGGCTGAGCGCCGCAGCGCGGCCGCGATAGAGATCCTTGTGCATGGTGTCGAGGGTCGGTTGGTCACCGGTATAGGAGTGGATGGTGGTCATCATCCCCTTTTCGATGCCGAATTCCTTGTGCAGCACATAGGCGAGCGGCGCGAGGCAGTTCGTCGTGCACGAGGCATTGGAGATCACCACGTCTTCCTTGGTCAAGGAGGCGTGGTTGATGCCGTAGACGATGGTCTTGTCGGCGCCGTCGCCGGGAGCCGAAATGATCACCTTCTTGGCGCCGGCCTTGAGGTGGGCCGAGGCCTTTTCCTTCGAGGTGAAGATGCCGGTGCATTCGAGCGCGATGTCGACACCCATGGCGGCGTGCGGCAGGTTGGCCGGGTCACGCTCGGCGGTCACCTTGATCGGGCCACGGCCGACATCGATGGTATCGCCGGCAACCGTCACGGTATGGGGGAAACGGCCATGGACGCTGTCGAAGCGCAGGAGATGCGCATTGGTCTCGACCGGACCGAGGTCGTTGATGGCAACGACTTCGATATCGGTGCGGCCGGATTCGACGATGGCACGCAGGACATTGCGGCCGATACGGCCAAAACCATTGATGGCGACGCGAACTGCCATGTTTTAACGCTCCTAGAGGGGAGAAAGGAGAAAGGGAGGCGCGGCTCTCTTACAACTGTGCGGTGACGGCTTCAACAACGGCATTGGATGTAATGCCAAAGTGGGCATAGAGCGCGTCAATTGGTCCCGAAGCGCCGAACGAGTGCATGCCGACAAAACGGCCCTTGTCGCCCAAGAGCTTGTTCCAGCTCATTTCGATACCGGCTTCCACCGCAACGCGGGCCTTGGCCGTGCCGAGGACTTCGGCCTTATAGGCGTCGGACTGCTTGGCAAAGAGCTCCATGGACGGCACGGAGACGACGCGGGCCTTTACGCCCTGCTCGGTGAGGGTCTTCTGGGCTTCGACGGCGATTGCGACTTCCGAACCCGTCGCGAAGATGACGGCATCGGCATCGGCGGGGCCGACGAGCGTATAGGCGCCCTTGGCCGACTTGTTCTCGGTCGAATTTTCGGTGCGAACGGCCGGCAGGTTCTGGCGCGAGAGCGCGAGGATCGATGGGGCCTTTTCCGAGGTCATCGCCAGTTCCCAGCATTCGGCGGTTTCAACCGCGTCGGCCGGACGGAAGACCAGGAGGTTCGGGATGGCGCGGAGCGCGGAGAGATGTTCGACCGGCTGGTGGGTCGGGCCGTCTTCACCGAGACCGATGGAATCGTGGGTCATGACATAGATGACGCGCTGTTCCATCAGGGCGGAGAGGCGGATGGCCGGACGGGCATAGTCGGTAAAGACCATGAACGTGCCGCCATAGGGGATGAGGCCGCCATGGAGCGCCACACCGTTCATGGCGGCGCCCATTTCGTGCTCGCGAATGCCGTACATCATATAGCGGCCAAGACGGTTGTCGGCCTGGAAGGGCAGCGTCTCGGGCGTATTGGTGAGGTTCGAATGGGTGAGGTCGGCTGAACCGGCGAGGGTTTCCGGCACTGCCTTGTTGATGACTTCGAGAGCCATCTGGCTCGACTTGCGGGTCGCGACCTTGGGCTTGTCGGCGACGAGCTTTTCCTTATAGGCGGCCATGACGGCAGCGAAATCGGAGGGCAACTTGCCCGACATGCGGCGGATGAATTCGGCCTTCTTGTCGGACTTGGCAAGACGGGCTTCCCATTCGCCGCGAATATTCTGCGAGCGGGTGGCGGCAGCGCGCCAGGCATTGAGAATATGGGCCGGGATTTCGAAAGCCGGGTAATCGATGCCAAGCGCGGCCTTGGCGCCAGCCAGTTCTTCGGCGCCGAGCGGAGCCCCGTGCACCTTTTCGGTGCCAGCCTTCTTCGGTGCGCCGAAACCGATCGTGGTCTTGGCGGCGATCAGCGTCGGCTTGTCGGTGGACTTCTTGGCCTCGAGAAGCGCCTTTTCGATGGCGTCCTGATCGTGGCCGTCGACTTCGATCGTGTTCCAGCCGACAGCCTTGAAGCGGGCGATCTGGTCGGTCGAGTCGGCGTTGGAGACCTTGCCGTCGATGGTGATGTTGTTGTTGTCCCAGATGACGACGAGCTTGTTGAGCTTGAGGTGACCCGCGAGCGAAATCGCTTCCTGGGAAATGCCTTCCATGAGGCACCCGTCGCCAGCGAGAACCCAGGTATGATGATCGACGATGTCGGAACCGAATTCGGCGGCGAGCTTGGCTTCGGCAACGGCAAAGCCGACCGAATTGGCCAGACCCTGGCCGAGGGGACCCGTGGTGGTTTCAATGCCTTCGGCGTGGCCGAATTCGGGGTGGCCCGCGGTCTTGGAACCGAGCTGGCGGAAATTCTTGATGTCCTCGATGCTCATGTCCTTGTAGCCGAGCAGATAGAGCGAGGAATAAAGCAGCATCGAGCCGTGGCCGGCCGAGAGGATGAAGCGGTCGCGATCGGCCCAGTGGCTGTCGGCGGGATCGAACTTCATCACCTTGGTGAAGAGGACGGTGGCGATATCGGCGCAGCCCATGGGCAGGCCGGGGTGACCGGAATTGGCTTTTTCGACCGCGTCCATGGAAAGGGACCGGATCGCATTGGCCAATTCGTTCTGCTGGGTTGTGTTCGTCATCGGGCGGGCCGCTCTCTTAAGCTGAGGAAGGCTAGGAAAAAGGGGATAAGAGGCCTGATGGCACTCCTCCCAAAGGCGGGTTGAGGCATAACAGGTTCGTCCCTCCTGTCAATGTCGCCCAAGGCCCGAGGCGTCCAGTTTTGCTTGCGATTTGCCGGTCTGCGATTGCAATAGGGCCGGGCTTGGGGCAGGGTCGGCCAGCTTGAAACCATGTTGCCTATGGGGTAGTTGCGGCCAATGAGTGACGGACAGGGTGAAGACGGTCTCGCGGCAGCGGCAAAGCGCTTCGACGCCGCCATGGCGCGGCTCGACCAAAGCCTTCAGGACATGACCGGCCGCATGCAGCGGCTCAAGCGCATCGAGGTGGATACGCAACGCCTGGTGCAGGAGCGCGCGCGGCTGGCGACCGAACTCGACAAAACCTCGGCCCGGGCGAAGCGCCTCGACGACAGCGCCCACGATGTTTCCCGCCGCCTTGTTGAGGCCATGGAAACCGTGCGTTCTGTTCTGGCGAAAACGGAGTAGCCGATGCCCGAGGTCAATGTCGAAATCAACGGACGCAAATATCGCATGGCCTGCGAGGAGGGCCAGCAGGGGCACCTGATCAAGCTGGCCGAGCGTTTCAATGCCCAGGTGGAAGGGCTGAAGGGCGCGGTGGGCGAAATCGGCGACAACCGGCTGACGGTCATGGCCGGAATTGCGGTGGTCGATGAACTGGCCGAAGCCGAGCGCCGGATCGCAGCGCTCGAAGCCGAGGTCGAGACGCTGACCCAGGCCGGCCACCAGATCGCCGACGAATTGGAAGCGACCGAAAAGGCTTTTGCCGGAAAACTCGATGAGGCGATCCGCGTGATCGAGTCGATTGCCGGCGTCCTGGACGAGACGGCGCCGCTGCAGGGGTGATCGAGTAGACCTCCTCCGAGGCGCGCCGGAGGCGGGCCCCGAAGGACGAGGACGTACCCCGCTATGTCAGCGCCACGCCCCGTGGCTCGAAACTTTGCTTATGCAAAGCACCTCGCCATGGGGGCTACTGGGGCAATGGTTCAGTATTAAAACTGTGCCGTCACCGGGTCCGAGCCGATGCGGCCGTTGGCGCTATCCAGGCCGTTGATCTCGGCCTTGTCCTCCGCACTCAACGCAAAATCGAAAACATCGAAATTCTCGACGATGCGGCTCGGGGTCACCGATTTGGGGATGACGACGAGGCCTTCTTCGATATGCCAGCGGATGATGACCTGGGCCGGGCTCTTGCCGTGGCGCTGGGCGATGCCTGAGATCACCGGGTCGGTCAGCATCTGGCCCTGGCCGAGCGGACTCCAGCTTTCGGTGATGATCTTTCTCGGCTCATAGGCGGCGCGCAGCTTACGCTGCTGGAAGCGGGGATGGAGCTGGACCTGGTTGATGACGGGCAGAATGCCGGTCGCATCGGCCAGGTCATCGATATAGGTGCCTTCGAAATTCGAGACGCCGATGGAGCGGGCCTTGCCCTCCTCCTTGAGGCGGATCAGCGCCTTCCAGGTTTCGACATATTTGCCGCGATAGGCCGAGGGCCAGTGGATCAGGTAGAGATCGACATAGTCCGTGCCCAGACGCTGCAAGCTGGCATCCATGGCGCGCAGGGTTTCATCAAACCCCTGATCGTCGTTCCAGACCTTGGTGGTGAGAAAAATATCGCCGCGGGCGACGCCGGACCGGGCAATCCCCTGCCCCACGCCTTCTTCGTTCTGATAGACGGCGGCGGTGTCGATATGGCGATAGCCCGCCTTCAGCGCCGCATCGACCGCGGTGACGGCGACGTCATTGGGTGTCTGCCAGACGCCGAGCCCGACCTGAGGAATGGAACGGCCATCATGGAAGGTCACGTATGGTTGCGTGCTCATCTTTTCATCCAATGCTGTGGGAATTCGGGTTGAAGGACTCAACTTGATCGTCGTTTTACGATCAAAGCCCGGCGCTGCCAAGTTCCAAAAAATTCTACCATACAAGATCATCCTTTCGTCTGATAACCCAAGGTCTAATCGACTGGCCGAGCCGAAAGTCTAAGCTTTGGGCATCCCGTTCCCACACCAAGGCGCCAGACAAAAGATGACCAAGTCGCTCAATGCCATCGCTCAGAAGCTGATGACACAAGGCCAGGGCATTCTCGCCGCCGACGAATCCGAAGGCACGATTGCCAAGCGCTTCGCCAAGATCAACCTGCCCAATTCGCTCGACCTCCGCCGCGACTATCGCGAAATGCTGTTCCGCTCGACCGATGCCATGCGCAACTATATCTCGGGCGTTATCCTCACCGAAGAGACGCTGGAACAATCGGCCGCCGACGGCACCCCGTTCCGCGCCATTCTCGCCGATGTCGATACCATTCCCGGCATCAAGGTCGACCGCGGCGCCTTTCCCATGCCCGGCGATAGCGGCGAAAAGATCACCGAGGGCCTCGATGGCCTGCGCCAGCGCCTGACGCGCTATGCCGAACTCGGCGCCGGCTTTGCCAAATGGCGCGCCGTCATCACCATCAATGACGTGGCCCCGACCCGCAACAATATCCGCGCCAATGCCCATGCGCTGGCCCGCTATGCCATTCTCTGCCAGGAAGCAGGCATCGTACCGGTGGTTGAGCCCGAAGTCGTCGGCGATGGCGACCCGGGCAACCACTCGCTGGAGCGCTGCGCCCAGGTGACCGGCGAAGTCCTCGAAAACGTGTTCAAGGAACTGCGCCTGGCCGGCGTCGATCTTTCGGGCATGCTGCTCAAGCCCAATATGGTGCTGCCCGGCGTCAATTCGCGCGACCGCCCCTCGGTCGAGGAAGTCGCCAAACGCACGGTGGAGGTCCTGAAGGAACATGTGCCGGCCGCCGTGCCGGGCATAGCCTTCCTCTCCGGCGGCCAGACCGACGAGGAGGCCACCGCCCACCTTTCGGCGATGAACCGCATCCCGTTCAAACCCTGGCCGATGACCTTCTCCTATGGCCGGGCGCTGCAAAACGTGGCGCTGCGCACCTGGGCCGGCCGCCGGGAAAACTTCCCCGCCGCTCAGGCCGCCTTCACCCACCGGGCCCACATGAATTCGCTCGCTGCCCTGGGCGAATGGACCGACGCGCTCGACCGGGCTGCCTGATTTTATTGACGTCCCAACGTCACGACTGGTGCGCTCCTCTCCCGGAGCGCGCCTTTTTATCTTTGGGCATCCAGGGGGAGCCACATGCGCCGCTCCGGAACCGCGACAGCACCCCACATTGCCACCCCTTCCCCCATACCCTATTGGAGGCCGGTCCCTTTCTTGCCAAAATGGCATTTTAGGGACACGCAGCGTCTTCTCCGGGAAATCCATGGCTCCTCAGCTTTACCTCATTACGCCCGCCGATCCCGACCTTGCGCAGTTTCCGCGCCAGTTGATGGGCGCGCTGACCGGACCCGAAGTGGCAGCTCTGCTGGTGCGCCGCGGCTCGCTCGAGGATGCGGCCTATGCCCAACTGGCCGAACGGCTGGTGCAGATCGGCCAGGCGGCCGGTGCCGCCGTGCTGGTCGAGGACGATGTGGCGCTGGCACGGTCCATCGGCGCCGATGGCGTGCATGTCACGACGGGCGGAACCAAGGCCATTCGCGCCGCTACCCAGGCGCTGAAACCTGCCGGCATTGTCGGGGCGGGCAATGTGCGCTCGCGCCACGATGCCATGAGCTTTGGCGAGCTCGATGTCGATTATGTCATGTTCGGCCCCCTGGGTGGCCCCGCCGATCCGCAGGCCGCCGAGCTCGCCCAGTGGTGGGCCGAGACCTTTGAAGTGCCGGCCGTCCATTCCAATCCCGCCGCAGCGCCCGATGCAGAAGACGAGACCGGCGCCGAATTCCTTGCGCTCTCCGATTGCATCTGGGCCAAGACCGACCCAGCCGCGTCCCTGAACGCTTTTGCCGCGGCGCTGAAGGCCAAAGCATGAACTGGCGCATCCCGTTTCTGGCGCTCGCCCTTGCCGCCCTGCCCGCCATGGCTCTGGCCCAGGACGAGACCCGCTCGCAGGCTCAGGCCGATGAAGCCGCCACTATTTCCAATTCGATTTTTGGCACGCCCGCGCCGGCCGACTATGCTTTCGGCGCCTTCCAGCGCGGCTATTTCCTCACCGCCCTCGAACTGGCTTTGCCGCGTGCCGAACGGGGCGATGCCGCGGCCCAGACGCTGATTGCAGAGATCTACGCCAAGGGCCTGGGGGTGGCGCAAAATGCCGAGCGCGCCGCCGGCTGGTATCAGCTCGCCGCCAAGAACGGCGACCGGCTGGCCATCTTTGAAATGGGCATGTTCTATCAGGACGGCTCCGGCGTACCGCAGGATCGCGCCAAGGCGGCCGAACTGTTCCGCCAGGCCGCCGACAAGGGCTATGCGCCCGCCAAATATAATCTGGCGCTGCTCCATGTCGAAGGCATCTATGCCGATCCGAGCCTGACCACCGCCGCCGCGCTGATGAAGGAGGCCGCCGATGCCGGCCTGCCCGAAGCCCAGTACGACTATGGCTCGATGCTGATCGAAGGCGCCGGTGTCGCCCCCGACGCGGCCGAGGGCGCGCGCTATATCGGCCTTGCCGCCGAGCAGGACCTGACGGCCGCCCAGATCGACTATGCGACCATGCTCTATCTCGGCCAGGGCGTTCCGCGCGATGTCGAAGCGGCCGCCAACTGGTATCGGCAAGCCGCCCAGGGCGGCAATCCGGTGGCCCAGAACCGCCTCGCAAAACTGGTGGCGGTCGGGGAAGGCACCGCGCTCGACCTCGAGACCGCGGCCATGTGGCGGGCGCTGGCGCGGCGCCAGGGGCTCTCGGATCCCTCGCTCGACCGGCTGCTGGTTTCCATTCCGCCCGAGGCGCTGGCGCGGGCCGAAGAACGGGCGCGCTTCTGGCCTTCGGTGCCGCCCAGCGTCGAAACCATTGCCAGCGCCCCCACGGCGCCCCAGACTTATGGCCCGCCACTACCGGCACCGACCGACATGGAAAATGCGCCGAGCCGCGTGGTGCTGCCCAGTGGCGTGACCAATGCCAAACCGCCCGTTCCCGTGCCCGTGGCCGAGCCGCCTCCACCCCAGACGGCGGCGCCCGCCGGCACCGAACCGGCGCAAGACCCTTGAACCCGGTCAAGTTCTGAGGCAATAAGCCCGCCAAACTTCCAATTGAAGCGGCAGGGCATTGGCCCCGCGAGCGCCGCGCCGGGATGCAAATTCCGGCGGCGCCGCATGAACCGCTTAAGCCAAGCGAGCACACACATGGCGCGTTCCGCCCTTCTCACCGTCATGGTCAACGCCGCCATCAAGGCCGGCAAATCGCTGTCGCGCGATTTCAACGAGGTGGAAAACCTGCAGGTTTCCCGCAAGGGCCCGGCCGATTTCGTCTCGAAAGCAGACCTGCGCGCCGAACAGATCGTCTATGACGAATTGCGCAAGGCCCGCCCCACCTATGCCTTCCTGATGGAAGAAGGCGGCGAGGTTGCCGGCACCGACGGGCAGCATACCTGGATTATCGATCCGCTCGACGGCACCACCAATTTCCTCCACTCCATCCCGCTTTTTGCCGTGGCCATCGCGCTCCAGCGCGGCGACGATATCGTGGCTTCGGTCATCTACAATCCGGTAATGGACGAGCTTTATACCGCCGAAAAGGGCGGCGGCGCCTGGCTCGCCGACCGCAAGCGCCTGCGCGTTGCCGAGCGCCGGCACCTGTCCGACGCTGTGGTCGCCACCGGCATCAAGACCCAGGGCACCGGCAATGACGGGCTGCAACTGCGCCAGCTTGCCCATATCAACCCCGCCGTTGCCGGCATTCGCCGCTCGGGCTCCATCGCGGTCGACATGGCCTGGCTCGCTTCCGGCCGCTTCGACGCGCTCTGGGAAGCCGGCCTGAAGCCATGGGACGTGGCGCCGGGCCTGCTGATGGTCAAGGAAGCCGGGGGCCTTGTCACCGACTATGCCGGCCAGCCCGGTTCGGTCTGGAACGGCCAGATCGTTGCCGGTAACGAGACCCTGCACGGCGCGCTTTTCAAGCAGCTTCGCTCGGTTCAGTAACCTTCTGGCCGAGCGCCAAGAGCTCGTCGAAGAAGTTCATATCCTCGAAGACGCAAAAGGCCGGCGCTCGCAATTCGAGCACCGGAGCCCGCGCCCTGATGTCCTCGGTGACCTTGTCAAGCATCATCGCCCAGGCCGGCAGCCGCTCGTCCGCGATCCAGCGGATCGGATAGGCAAAGGTGATGTGGAACTGGTAGCGCTCGTGATCGGGATGGCGATAGCCGAAAAGATCGGCAAACCGGTTCCGCCAATCGGCCATCGCCTTGCGGTCGGTTTCCGTCGCCCCTTCGACGATCAGCCCCGTTGGCACGGCCTGCACCAGGTCCACGGCAAAATCGGGTCCTTCGGCAAAGCCTTCGAGGCGCTGCAACAATAGCGCGGTGACATCCGGCACCGGGGTATCGAGCGGCAGGTCTTCCGGCCAATAGGACGCGGCACGGCGCCGGCCCAGCACTCCCTGGAAGAGCGTCATATGTAGGCTCTCGGGAGCAGTGAATGCCAGGTTTTGGGCATCGGCCATGCCCAGATAACGCTGCCGCGCATCGAACAGGGCCTCTTCGGTCGCTGTCTCGGGCTGGAGGTGACAAACCACCGTATTGCCCGGATCGGAAAGGAATGTGCCAGCCTCGTCATAGCGGGTGCCAAGATAGCTTGGCGCATCCGCATTGCTGGAAAGACCGAAGTGAAGGGCGAGCTTTTCGGGGCTGATGGACAAGGCAGGTCTCCGGCGAGCTGAACTGCCTCCAGTTTAGCGGGCCAAGACGAACCCGGCGTGACAGTCCAGCTTCGAAAACGTTAACCTTTTCCATTGTCACGCCATTCTGCCGCCTCTACTCTTCCAGGCAGTGATTTGCTGCGCGAGGGGGCGAAGGTCAGGCACGATGACGCAAGGTTACGATCCCTATCACCTCGCCAGCCCCACCGTTTACCTCGTGAAAATCGTCATCTTCCTGGTGCTGGTTGCCCTGGTGGCCGCGATCCTGTTCACCAATATCGTGACCTTCTTCTGGGCGAACCCGTTCATCAATTCGATGATCTTCTTCGCCCTGTTCATCGGCATCTTTTTGAGTTTCCGGCAGCTGTTCCGGCTGTTTCCGGAGGTGAAATGGGTCAATTCGCTCCAGGACGGCAATTCGGCACAGGTGCGCCCGCCGGTGCTGCTGGCGCCGGTCGCCGGGCTTTTGCGCGAGCGCATCGGGGAAGCGATCATCACGCCCTCCTCCATGCGCTCAATTCTCGATTCGGTGGGCAACCGGCTCGACGAAGCCAAGGATACCTCGCGCTACCTGACCGGCCTTCTCGTTTTCCTCGGCCTCATGGGTACGTTTTATGGCCTGCTGGAAACCGTGGGATCGGTGGCCGGCGTCATCAATGCGCTCGATGTGACCTCGGCCGATTCCGCTTCGCTCTTCACCAATCTCAAGGAAGGCCTTGCCGCCCCGCTTTCAGGCATGGGCACCGCCTTCTCGTCCTCGCTCTTCGGCCTTGCCGGTTCGCTGATCCTGGGCTTTCTCGACCTGCAGACGAGCCAGGCCCAGAACGCCTTCTATACCGATCTCGAAGACTGGATGACCTCCATGACCGAGCTCGACCATCCGGTCAGCGCCATGCAGTCCAATGCCGGGGGACCGGAAATGCAGGCCATGATCGACAGCATCGGCGCCAGCATGCAGAACCAGAACTCCTCGCAAAACGCCATTCGCGCCATGGCCGAACTGGCGCGCGGCATCGACGGGCTGGTCAAGCATATCCGCACCGAGCAGGAAGACCTGCGCGCCTATATTACCGAGCAGAGCGAAACCAACCGGAAACTGCGCGACCTCATCGAAGCCATGCTCAACGAGAGCGACACGTCCGGGCGCCGGGACTAGGCCATGCCATCGAGCCGCTCACGTCGCCGGGTAGAGGCCAATTACTGGCCGGGCTTTGTCGATGCTCTTTCGAGCCTGCTGCTCGTCATCATTTTTCTCCTCAGCCTGTTCATGCTCACCCAGTTTTTCCTGGGCCAGGAGATTCAGGGGCGGGACACGGCCCTCTCGCGGCTCAATAGCCAGATCGCCGAATTGACCGAACTCCTGCAGCTCGAACGTGCCAATTCCGACGACCTCACGTCCCAGTTGGCGACGCTGACCGCAACGCTAGCCACGGCCAACGCGCAGAACCAGAGCCTGACGAGCCAGCTTTCCGGCATCGGGGCGGGCCTGGACGACCGCGACGCCACCATTGCCGGGCTTCAGGAAGACCTGCTCAATTCCGAAAAGCTCTCCGACGAGGCCAATGCCCAGGTGACGCTGCTCAACCAGCAACTCGCCGCGCTGCGGACCCAGATCGCAGCGCTCGAATCGGCGCTCGAAGCCTCGGAAAGCCGCGACACGGAATCGCGCACCCAGATCGCCGATCTCGGCCGGCGCCTCAACCTGGCTTTGGCCCAGCGCGTGCAGGACCTGTCGCGCTACCGCTCCGATTTCTTCGGCCGCCTGCGGCAAATCCTGGAAGGTCGCGCCGACGTGCGCGTGGTGGGCGATCGCTTCGTCTTCCAGTCCGAAGTGCTGTTCGATCCCGGCCAGGCCGACCTGACCGCCGCCGCATCGCCGCAACTCGATGCGCTGGCCGAGGCCATTTTGCAGCTCGAAACGGAAATTCCGGCGGATATCAACTGGGTGCTGCGCATCGACGGCCACACCGACAGCCGCCCCATATCCAATGCCCGCTTCCCCTCCAACTGGGAGCTTTCGGCGGCGCGGGCGATCTCGGTGGCCCAATATCTCGTGAGCAAGGGCGTTGCCCCCGCCCGGCTCGTTGCCGCAGGCTTCGGCGAATTTGCCCCGCTCGATCCGGGAAATACGGAGGAGGCGTTCCGGCGCAATCGACGGATTGAGTTCAAGCTGACCGAAGGGTGAAGGCCCCCTCACCCGGCCTTCAAGCTTAGTGCGAAAGATCCCCGCGGAACTGCAGTTTTGCCAGCTCCGCATAGCGACCGCCCTTGGCGACCAGTTCCTGATGCGTGCCCTGGTCGATGATCCGCCCCGCTTCGAGAACGAGGATCTTGTCGGCGTCGCGGATGGTGGCAAGGCGATGGGCGATGACCAGCGTCGTGCGGCCCTGCATGAGATGTTCGAGCGCCATCTGCACCAGCCGCTCGCTCTGCGCGTCGAGCGCGGAAGTGGCTTCATCGAGCAGCAGGATCGGCGCGTTCTTCAAAATGGCCCGGGCAATGGCGAGACGCTGCTTCTGGCCGCCGGACAGCATGACGCCGCGTTCACCCACGACCGTCCGATAGCCGGCGGGCAGGTCGACGACGAAATCATGTACCAGCGCCGCCCGCGCCGCCGCCTCCACTTCGGCGTCCGTCGCGTCGGGCTTGCCGAAGCGGATGTTCTCCGCCACGGTCCCGGCAAAGATGGTCGGCTCCTGTTCGACATAGGCAAAGCGCTGCCGCAGATCGAACAACCTGGCATCGCGAATATCGACGCCATCGACGCGGATGGTACCCTCCGTGACATCGTAGAAGCGTTGCAGCAGCGAGAGCGTCGTCGATTTGCCCGAGCCAGAGGGGCCGACCAGCGCCACGGTTTCCCCCTTGGCGACGGAAAAACTCACATCGTCGAGCACGCGGCCGGGCTGGCTGGGGTCGTAGCGGAAGGCGACATGCTCGAAGGCAACGGTGCCGAGCGAGGGCACCGGCAGGTCGACGGGATTTTCAGGGTCTTCGATCGTTGCCCGCGTGGCCAGAATGTCCATGAGCCGCTCGGTGCAGCCGGCAACGGTCTGTAGCGCCCCCATGACCTCGGAAACATTGGTGAGAGCCCCCGAGGCCATCAGCGCATAGATCATGAACTGCGCCAATTGTCCGGCAGTGACCGAACCTTCGAACACGGCGCTGGCGCCCCACCAGACAAGACCGACAAGCGCCGCCGTGCCCAGAAAGATGACCAGCGCGACGAGGATCGCGCGGGCGCCGAGCCGGCGCACTTCGGCGCGATAGCTTTCTTCGCTGCGGCTTTCGTAGAGCCCGGTTTGCACGGTTTCCTGGGTAAAGGCCTTTACGGTCCTCGTCGCCCCGAGCATTTCGGTCGCCATGGCGGAGAGTTCGGCCAAGGCATCCTGGGTCTTGCTCGACATGCCGCGCAGGCGGCGCGAATAGCCCACGACCGGGATCAGGATCAGCGGCGCGGCGATGACCACGGCCAGCGTCAGGATCGGGCTTGTCAGGATCATCATGATCAGCGCGCCGATAATGGTGACCATGGATCTGAGGGCCAACGAGAAGCTCGAGCCCACCGCGCTGCGGATGATGGCGACATCGTTATTGAGGCGGCTCGTCAATTCGCCGACGCGCGTCGTATCGAAATAGCGCGCATCGAGCCGCAGGAGATGGCTGAACGCTGCCTGCCGCAGATCGGCGAGGACGCGCTCGCCGATAACGGAGATGAAATAGAAGCGCGCGCCGCTGGCGACGGCCATCACTGCGGCAATGGCGATGATAAGCAGGCCATATTGGCTCACCTTGTCGAGGTTCTGCGCCACGAAACCCTGATCGACCACACCGCCGAGCATGGCGGGAATGGCGAGCGAGGTAATGGTGGAAATAAGCAGGAACAGCACCGTCAGGGTCAGCCGCACCGGATAGGCGAGGACAAAGGGCAGAAGCTGGCGCAGCGGCGACAGGCGCTTGGGCAGGCTCGCCGCGAGGATCACGTCGTCACTGTTATTTTCCGCCGGAGCGGCCTGGTCGGTCATATGGGATGCCGCATTCCGTTTGTGCAAAGCCGCCTTCGGGCAGCCGCTTGGATATAGGCTTCGCTCTTGCAGGGGGCAACAGCCGGAAAACGGGTAAAATTGCCGCTCCCCTGCCCTTGCCTATTGGGGCTTCCTTCTGTAAGAACCCCGGCAACAACCAGTTTACAGCTCTCCGGGCGCCACGGCGCCCGTTTGATTTGAGGCGAAGACCATGAAGGCCGATATTCATCCTGACTACCACACCATCAACGTCGTCATGACCGATGGCACCAGCTATGTCACCCGTTCCACCTATGGTAAGGAAGGCGACACGCTGCAGCTGGACATCGACCCCAAGACCCATCCGGCATGGACCGGCGGTACGGGCCAGCTGATGGATCGTGGCGGCCGCGTTAGCCGCTTCAAGGAACGCTTCAAGGGCCTCGGCCTCTAAGCGGTTCTGGAAACAGAATTGGAAAAGCCCGGCCCTTGTGCCGGGTTTTTTTTGGCTGGCGGTTTTGCACATGTTTGTCTGGACGCCTGGCCACAAAAAACGCGGCCTGTTTGCACAAGCCGCGCTCTGATCTCTCCGAAAAAGCCTCGGCCTAGATATTGGTGCCGATCGCCAGAAACTTCTCCCGGCGGTGTTCGCGGGTTTCAAGGCGCGACTTTCCGGCGAATTCGGCCAAAAAGTCGGAAATGGCGACGCGGGTCGAATCCATCACCTGACCATGGTGGCGATGGGCGCCGCCGGTCGGCTCGGGAATGATGCCGTCGATCACCTTGAAAGCGAGCAGGTCCTGCGCCGTGATCTTCTGGGCCGTGGCCATGTCCTGCGCCTTGGCGGCGTCGCGGAAGAGAATCGAGGCACCCGCTTCAGGCGAAATCACCGAATAGATGGCGTTTTCGAGCATGAGCACGCGATTGGCCGTGGCAATGGCGATAGCACCGCCCGACCCGCCTTCGCCGATGATGATGGCGATGTTGGGCACGCCGAGCTCCAGGCCCTTTTCGGTCGAGCGGGCAATGGCCTCGGCCTGGCCGCGCTCTTCCGCCCCGATGCCGGGATAGGCACCGGCCGTATCGACGAAGGAAATCACCGGAATATTGAAGCGGTCGGCCATGTCCATGATGCGGACGGCCTTGCGATAGCCCTCGGGATTGGCCATGCCGAAATTGTGCTTGAGGCGGGTTTCGGTGGAATTACCCTTTTCCTGGCCGAGAATGGCGACGGGCAACCCGTTGAAGCGACCGAAACCGGCTTGCAGGGCCGCGTCTTCGCCGAACTTGCGATCGCCGGCCAGCGGCGTCCATTCGGTGATCAGCGTCGATATATAATCGGAGAAATGCGGACGCTGCGGATGGCGCGCCACCTGGGTCTTCTGCCAGGGGGTGAGTTTTTTGTAGATTTCCACCAGCGCCTCGTCGGCGCGGGCAGAAAGCCGGTTCACTTCCTCATCGATCGACACGGCCTGATCGGTCGCGGCGAGGGATTTGAGTTCGGCGATCTTTGCTTCGAGATCGGCGACCGGCTTTTCAAAATCGAGATAAGACTGCATCCCACCCGCCAGTAAGGGTCGTTGTTGCTGACCCGGATTGTTCTGGGCCACGGCTCTTGCGCCCTAAAGTGGCCGGAAAGTGGCGATGGTTCAATGCCAAGTCAAGTTTCGGAAGGGAAATGCTTGGGATTTCTTCCCCATTCCCACAGGCACGACCCTATCCACCGGCCAGCGGATGGTGCGTTTCCACCAGGTTACGCAGTTTTTCGTCGAGCACGTGAGTGTAAATCTGCGTCGTCGAAATATCGGCATGGCCGAGCAGCATCTGCACGACGCGCAAATCCGCCCCGCCGGCGAGCAGGTGACTGGCAAAGGCATGGCGCAATACGTGCGGGGCGACACGGGCAGAGGAAATCTGCGCGCGGCCGGCCAGCGCCTTCAGGTCCCGCGCAAAAACCTGCCGCGCCAGGTGCCCGCTTTCACCACTGGCCGGAAACAGCCAAAGGCCCTTGGGCGGCAATGTTTTGACCCAGGCCCGCACCGCGTCGCGCGCCCGGTCGTTCATCGGCACGATCCGGTCCTTGTTGCCCTTGCCGGTGACGGTGATGAAACTGCCTTCGCGCATGACCGCGGCGCGCTTGAGCGCCACCAGTTCGGAAACGCGCAGCCCGGTCGCGTAGAGCAGCTCGAGGAGGCAATAGAGGCGGCGCGCCGCCTCTTCCTTAGCTGGCGTCGCAGGTCTGCCCGCTTCCTCTTCCGCCAGTTTGAGAAGCGTATCGACCTCCCCCACCGACAAAACCTTCGGCAATGGCCGCCGCGTCCTGGGGCTGGCAACGATGCGGCAGGGATCGTCGCCCCTGATCCCGTCGGCGCACAAAAATTTGTGAAACTGACGAATGGCCGAAAGGTGCCTAGCGCTCGAAGACGCCGAAAGCCCCTCCGCCTTGAGCCCATCGAGATAGGCCGTCACCGTGTCGCGCGGACAATCGAGCAGGGTCTGCTTTTTGCCCGCGACAAAGCCGGCATAGTTCGTCAGGTCCCGCCGATAGGCGGCAATCGTATTGGCCGCCGCGCCGCGCTCGGCGCTCATCATTTCAAGAAAGGCGCCGATCAAATGGCTCATTGGCCTGGCGTCGCTTCAGGGGTGCTGGTGACATTGGGCGTCGGCATGCCGGCCGGCCGCGCCGGGGCCGTTTCGCCCAAAAGCTCGCGCGTCGGAATGCGCTGGGTCACGTCCTTGGGATTGGGTTCGACAAAGGAAACGAGCGCGAACATGCCCGCATAGACCAGGCCAGCCAGGAACAGAATGGTGATCAGCAGGCGAAAGAGTGTCGGCATGAGCGTGCGGGTAACATCCAGATCGGCTTTTTCATGGGCAAGATTGCCATAGAAAGGTTTCCATCCGGTAGGCAAAATCGCGTTGCGCTCGACCGCTTTGGGCCGTATCGCTTCAACCGGCCTTAAGATCGGAGGGCGCCTTCTTGAGCAAAACGGATAGTCCCGCGCGATCGGCGCGTGCCAAGGCCCTGGTCGAGCGGCTCGGCGGCAGGCCGCTCATCCTCGTGGGCATGATGGGCGCGGGCAAGACCACAGTCGGCCGCCGCCTCGCCACGCGCCTCGGTCGGCGCTTTCTCGATAGCGACGAGGAAATCGAAAAAGCTGCACAGATGACCATTCCGGAAATTTTTGCACAGCGCGGCGAGCCCGAGTTCCGCACCGGCGAAATGCGGGTGATCGCGCGCCTCCTCAAGGAAAACGATCTGGTGCTCGCAACCGGGGGCGGCGCCTTCGTCAATCCCGAGACGCGGGCCCTGGTCAAGGCGGGGGCCGTCTCGGTTTGGCTCAAGGCCGATCTCGATGTGTTGTTCGAGCGCGTGTCACGCCGCTCCAACCGGCCGCTGCTCAAGACCGCCGATCCCAAGGGCACGCTCGAAAAGCTGATCGCGGATCGCTATCCCATCTATGCCGAGGCCGATGTCACGGTCCTCAGCCGCGACGTGCCGCAGGACAATGTCGCGGCCGACGTCATCTCCGCCCTTCTGCACCATCTGCGCTGAAAGTTTCGCCATGGCCGACATTTCCCACACAGTGCACGTCGCCTTGGGCCCCCGCGCCTATGACATCCTCATCGGCCCGAGCCTTCTCGATGATGCCGGGGCGATCCTGGCCGAAAAATTCCCCGGCCGCCGCTATGGCATCGTCACCGATAGCGACGTTGCCAAGGCGCAATTGCCGCGCCTGGTCGCCAGCCTCGACAGGGCAGGCCTTGCCCACCAGACGATCACCGTCCCGGCAGGCGAAAGCACGAAAAGCTGGGAACAGCTGCAAAATGTCGTAGAAGGTCTCCTCGCGGCCAGGCTCGAGCGCAATGACCTCGTCATCGCCCTTGGCGGCGGCGTCATCGGCGATCTCGCCGGCTTTGCCGCCTCGATCACTCGCCGCGGCATGGATTTCATCCAGATGCCGACTTCGCTTCTGGCTCAGGTCGATTCCTCGGTCGGCGGCAAGACCGGCATCAATTCCCCCCATGGCAAAAATCTCGTTGGCGCCTTTCACCAGCCCAAACTGGTGCTGGCCGATCTCTCGGCGCTCGACACCCTGCCCGCCCGCCAGTTCGCTTCCGGCTATGCCGAAGTGGTCAAATATGGTCTGATCGACGATCCCGATTTCTTCGAATGGCTCGAAGCCAACCAAGCCGAAATCTTCGCCGGCGGCCCGGCCCGGGGCGAGGCCATTGCCCGCTGTTGCGCCCACAAAGCCCGTGTCGTCATCGAGGACGAAAGGGAAGTCGGCGTCCGCGCCCTTCTCAATCTCGGCCATACCTTCGGGCACGCGCTCGAAAAGGACACCGGCTATTCCGACCGCCTGCTCCATGGCGAAGGCGTGTCCATCGGCATGGTGCTGGCCCATACCTTTTCCAATCGCCTGGGTCTGGCGCCAGGCCAGGATTCCGGCCGCGTCGCCGCGCACTTGCGAAAATCGGGTCTGCCCACCACATTGGCCGATATCCCCGGAGGTTTGAGCTCGACCGCAACCCTGATGGCCGCCATCGCCCAGGACAAGAAAGTCTCGCGCGGCGCGCTGACCTTCATCCTGACCCGCGGCATCGGCCAGGCTTTCATCGAGAAAAATGTCGATCCCGCCAAGGTTTCGGCATTTTTGGAGGAGATGCGGAACGCCTAGATTTTCCACTGCCCTTGTCACCGCACTTGTCCCGGCGATGGCGGCAAACGCAGAAAGAGTGGATTGCCGGGATAAACCCGGCAATGACGACAAATGGCTAGCTCTGTGACGCTTCAGCCGGCAAAATCTCGATATTGAGCGCATGGACCCGGTCTTTGAGTTCGGCATCCAGCACTTCGAACACGGCGCGGTGTTGCGCCACGCGGCTCAAGCCGTCAAAATTGCGGGTCGCGATTCTCACCCGAAAATGGGTTTCGCCGCCCTCGCGCCAACCGGCGTGGCCCCGATGCTTGTTCGATTCGTCGATCACATCGAGGTGGAGCGGTGAAAACCGCTCGGTGAGCTTTGCTATGATTGTGTCCCTCACGGACATGGCCGGGCTCCGGTTGAAAACTACGCATTTAACTAGGTGCTATGAAACAGCAATCCAAGCTTTTCGATGGAATCCGCATCCGACCGCGCAAGGAAGACAAGCCCGAGCCGGCAGAATTCACATGCGAATGGGAAGGCTGCGACGAGGCTGGCGAATATCGCGCGCCCAAGGGCCCGCGCAGCGAAGGGCAGTATCACCACTTCTGCCTCGAGCACGTTCGCCACTACAACAAGGCCTTCAATTTCTTTGCCGGCATGAGCCAGGAAGAACTGGATGAAGCCCTGACCACCCCGCCCAAGGCGGAGTCGCGCTCGAGCTTTGCCACGGGCAATCCGCAATATGCCAAGGCGGCAGGGCGGACGGCGGGCACGCGCCCCGGCGATAAATATGGCGACCCCTTTGGCGTCTTCGCCCGCTATCGCCATCGCCAGTCCAAGGCCCCGGCCGCCGAGCGCGTAAAGCCGCTCAACGAAAACGACCGCCGCGCTTTCGAGCAGCTCGGTTTCTCCGGCCATGCCAAATCCGACGACATCAAGCACGCCTATAAGAACCTGGTCAAAGTGCACCACCCCGACGTCAACGGTGGCGATCGCTCCTCGGAAGAGAAGCTCCGCACCATCATCGCGGCCTATAGCCATCTCAAGAAAATGGGTTTTGTCGCGCGATAGAACCAACCATCGCGCAGAGGGCGCTATCGTGACAACTTGGCTACCGGCAGGTCAGCAATGCTGCTATAGAGCCACGGCGAATGCGCCTCCTGAACAAAGAAATTTCCTGATCCACGAGCCCTTGCCATGACCGAATTCACCAATCTGCCCGACACCGAATACAAGGCGCGCGACCTTTTCGGCATCGATACCGACATGGTGGTCAAGGGTTACAAAGAACGCACCGACCACGTGCCGCCGATCGATCCGGACTATCTGTTCGACCGCAATACCACGCTCGCGATCCTGGCCGGCTTTGCCTATAATCGCCGCGTCATGGTCCAGGGCTATCACGGCACCGGCAAGTCGACCCATATCGAGCAGGTCGCCGCCCGCCTCAACTGGCCGCTGGTTCGCGTCAATCTCGATAGCCACGTCAGCCGTATCGATCTCGTGGGCAAGGATGCCATCGTCCTCAAGGACGGCAAGCAGATCACCGAATTCCGTGACGGCATCCTGCCCTGGGCGGTGCAGAACAATGTCGCGCTGGTCTTTGACGAATATGATGCTGGCCGCCCGGACGTGATGTTCGTGATCCAGCGCGTGCTCGAGCAGTCGGGCCGCCTGACCCTGCTCGACCAGAACCGCGTGATCGTGCCCCACCCGGCCTTCCGCCTGTTCTCGACCACCAATACCATCGGCCTCGGCGATACTTCGGGCCTCTATCACGGCACCCAGCAGATCAACCAGGGCCAGATGGACCGCTGGAGCCTCGTTACGACACTCAACTACCTGCCCCATGACAAGGAAGTCGGCATTGTTCTGGCAAAGAACAAAGCCTTCAGCGAAACCGAAAAGGGCAAGAAGCTGGTCTCCAACATGGTGCGGCTGGCGGATTTGACCCGTTCGGCCTTCATCAATGGCGATCTCTCCACGGTCATGTCGCCGCGCTCGGTCATCACCTGGGGCGAAAACACCCAGATTTTCGGTGGCGATGTCGGCTTTGCCTTCCGTCTGACCTTCCTCAACAAATGCGACGAACTCGAACGCCCCGTCGTGGCCGAGTTCTACCAGCGCGTGTTCGGCGAAGATTTGCCGGAGTCGTCGGCCAATCTGGCCGTGACGGCTTAGTTCATCCACGACGTCATCCCCGCGAAAGCGGGGATCCCTCTCCTGGACAGAATGGATTCCCGCTCTCGCGGGAATGACGCGGAGTAAGGCGGCGCAGCCGCGACGAGAGAAAAGCCATGGCCCAGAACATCTATGATGATGCGGCCTTCTTCGAAGGCTACAGCCAGATTTCCCGCTCGCGGCTGGGCCTAGCCGGCGCGCCCGAATGGCCCGATGTGGAGGCGATGCTTCCCCCGCTGAAGGGCCTCAACGTGCTGGACCTCGGCTGCGGTTTTGGTGCCTTCCCGCGCTATGCCGTAGAGCACGGCGCCGCCCGCGTACACGGCGTCGATCTCTCCGCAAACATGCTGGCAAAAGCCCGCGAGCGCACCGGCGACATGCCGATCACCTATGAGCAAGCCGACCTCGAAACCTACGAGCCGGACGCCGCAGCCTTCGATCTCGTCTATTCTGCGCTGGCCATCCACTACCTCGCCGATTTCGACCGCTTCTGCGCCATGGTCGTGCATGCCCTTGGACCCAAGGGCGGCGACCTCATCATCACGACCGAACACCCGGTCTGGGCCGCCCGCGCCGAACCCGATTTCCGCAGTGACCCCGACGGCACCCGCGTCTTCGCCTTCTACGACTATGCCGTGGAGGGCCCGCGCCGATCGAATTGGATCACCGAAGGCATCGTCAAATATCACCGCAAACTCTCGACGCTGATCATGACCATGCACCGCCATGGGCTCATGCTGCAGGCAATCGACGAATGGACGGCAACGGATGAGCGGATCGCCGCTAATCCCGCCTTGGTGGACGAGAAGACCCGCCCACAGTTACTCCTATTGGCGGCGCATCTGGCGCCCTCTACCCACCGGACCTGACCATGGCACAGCCCCCGCGCAGCAAGCCCAACAAGCCCGACCAGACCCAGGCCTTCAAATCGGCCATGGGCGCCACGGTGCGTGCCATCGGGGCCAAGGCCGATCTTGAAGTTACCTTTACCGCCGACCGGCCGCTCCTGACCTCGGACAAGGCCCGTCTTGCCAATCTGCCGCGCCTGCCGACCAAGCGCGATATTGCCATTGCCCGCGGTCAGGGCGACGCCATGGCGATGCGTCTGGCAAGCCACGACCCCGATACGCACCGCAAGCGCTCGCCCATGGACCCGCAGGCCCGCGCCGCTTTCGATGCGCTGGAACAGGCGCGCGTGGAAAGCCTCGGCGTCATTCGCATGCCGGGCATGGGTGGCAACATCCACGAAATGCTGGAAGACCGGCTCTTCCGCGCCAATTTCGCCGAGGTCGACGACAAGAACGAAGCCCCGCTCGCCGAGGCGCTGGGCCTGATGCTGCGCGAAAAGCTCGCCGGCGTTCCCGTGCCGCCCTCGGGCCATGCGCTGGTCGATCTCTGGCGCAAGGAGGTGGAGGCCAAGGCATCCACCTCGATCGACAAGCTGCTTTCGACCTATGAGAGCCAGGAAGATTTCTCCAAAGCCGTCAGGGCCGTGCTGCGCGACCTCAATCTGATCGCCGAAAGCGATATGGAAGACCCCGACGCGTCGGACGAGGACGATGCCAACGACAGCCAGCCCGAACAGGCCCAGGGTTCCGACCAATCGCCCGAGCAGGGCGAAGGCGAGAACGAACAGGCTGAGAGCGAAGAGGACCAGCAGTCCGGCGAAAGCGAAGAGACCGGCGATGTCGAAGGCATGGAAGCCGACATGGCCGATGTCGACGACGACGCCGAGGCGGAAGCCGGCGAAGACGCCCCCATGCCCCCGCCTGCCAAGGACGGCGGCGAGCGTCTCTCCAACCAGTTCCAATACAAGGTTTTCACCACCAAGTTCGACGAAGTGGTGAAGGCGGCCGAGCTTTGCCCGCCCGACGAACTGGACCAGTTGCGCAGTCTTCTCGACAAGCAGCTCGAAAACCTCGCCGGGGCCGTGGCGCGCCTTGCCAACAAGCTGCAGCGCCGCCTGATGGCCAAGCAAAACCGGAGCTGGCAATTCGACCTCGAAGAAGGCCTGCTCGATACCGCGCGCCTCACCCGCGTCGTGACCGATCCCATGCAGGCCCTGAGCTTCAAGGTCGAGAACGATACCGATTTCCGCGACACCATCGTGACGCTGCTCATCGACAATTCGGGCTCCATGCGCGGCCGCCCGATCACCATTGCGGCCATCTGCGGCGACATCCTCGCCCGCACGCTGGAACGCTGCGGCGTCAAGGTCGAGATTCTGGGCTTTACGACGCGCGCCTGGAAGGGCGGCAAGTCCCGCGAAGCCTGGCTTGAAGCCAACCGCCCCGCCAATCCCGGTCGCGTCAACGACGTGCGCCATATCATCTACAAGGCGGCCGACGAGCCATGGCGCCATGCGCGGCGCAATCTCGGGCTGATGATGCGTGAGGGCCTGCTCAAGGAAAACATCGACGGCGAAGCGCTCGAATGGGCGCGCAAGCGCCTGATGGCCCGGCCGGAACAACGCCGCATCCTGATGGTGATTTCGGATGGCGCGCCGGTCGATGATTCCACCCAGTCGGTCAATGCCGGCAATTATCTCGAAGCGCACCTGCGCCAGGTGATCGAGGACATCGAAACCCGCTCGCCGATCCAGCTCGTTGCTGTCGGTATCGGCCACGATGTGACGCGCTATTATCGTCGCGCGGTGACCCTGCTTGATGCGGAAGAACTGGCGGGCGCCCTGACCGACGAATTGGCGGCGCTCTTTGACGAGGAAATGCCGGGGCCCGCAAGGCGGCGCACTCGCTGATGCTGCGGCGCTGGGTCTCGATAGCCTGCCTTGTGCTGTCGGCCCAGCCCGCCCTGGCGGTCGATGTCACCGTGACCTCGGCCCAGGTCACCCGCTTCAAGGGCGTCGGGCTCGACGAGCCCGTGGGCAAGCTGATCTTCCGCGGCGGCCTGACCCTGCAATCGCAGGACGACATGTTCGGCGGCCTTTCGAGCGTGACCACGACCGGCCCTGACCAGAATATTGCCTTTGTCACCGATCGCGGCCAGTTCGTCTCCGGCAAATTGGCTTACGATCAGGACGATCGTCTTTTGAGCTTGATCGGGGTCACCATGAACCCGATCCAGAATTCCAAGGGCGCGCCCCTGCCTCGCCAATATGCGAGGGATGCCGAGGGCATGGACACGGTCTATCGCGATGGCTTGCCGGTCGCCGTCCGCGTCAGCTTTGAAAACCTCACCCGCGTCGCCGATTTCGCCATCACCGACGGTCGCCCCGGCGGCCCGGCGCGCGAAATCGCCATTCCCGATTGGTTGAGCGATTTGAGGACCAACACGTCCCTCGAAACCATCTGCATCGCCCCGCCCGCCTCGCCCATTGCCGGCTCGACGCTGTTGCTCACCGAAGAAGCGCTCGACGAAAGCGGCAATCACCGCGGCCATTTCCTGGGGCAAAATGACAAGGGGCCGGTGACCTATGTCAATTCGCCCGTGGTCAACCCCACCGATTGCGCCTTCCTGCCCAATGGCGATCTCCTGGTACTCGAACGCGGTGTCGCCCTTTTCAGCTTCGTCATGAACCTGCGCCGTGTGCCGGCCGCCGAGGTGCGGCCTGGCAATCTGATGCAGGGCGAACTTCTGCTATCGGCCGAAGGCGCCGAGATCGACAATATGGAATCGATCATGGTGCACACGACCCCAGGCGGCGAGACCCGTATCTTCATGGGCTCGGACAACAATTTCAATGATTGGCAGCGGCAATTGCTGCTCGAGTTTTCGCTGGCCGAGTAAGGCCGCAGTTCCTCCCGCTACTCTCTCGATGTCACCCCGGCGCAGGCCGGGGTGACATCCAATGAGGCGGCACAAAAAAGGGCCCCGATTTCCCGGAGCCCCCAAATTCCAAAAAACCCGGAAAGATCAGACAAACGCGCCGTGGCAGTGCTTGACCTTCTTGCCCGAGCCGCAGGGGCAAGGCGCGTTCCGCGAGAGGCCCACGAGCAGCTTGGGATCGAGCGGGGCCAGCGCGCCCACATCGGAATCGTCGCCCACCGCATCGTTCTCTCCCGTCGTGGGGTCGATATGGGTGGTCGCCAATTGCGCGGGATCGATCGCCGGGGCCGGTTCGGGGCGCACCTGGATTTCGATATGGCCCATCTGCGTGGTCACCAGTTCGCGCAGGTTGCCGAGCAGGGACTGGAATAGCTCATAGGCTTCCTGCTTGTATTCGGTCAGCGGATCGCGCTGGGCGATACCGCGCCAGCCCACCACCTTGGAGAGGTGGTCGAGCATGACCAGATGCTCGCGCCAGAGCCCGTCGATCGACTGCAGCAGGATGGACTTTTCCACCTGGCGCATGACCGGGCCATACTTTTCCGACTTGGCCGCCACGACGCCGTCAGCCGCCTCGCGGATGCGGTTTTCGACCGTCTCGGCATCGATACCCTCTTCCTTGGCCCATTCGCCCACCGGCGCTTCGACATTGAGATAGGTCTTGGCGGCGGCTTCGAGCTGCTCGGTCTTCCACTGTTCGGGATAAGAGCGCGGCGGAATGGCCTTGGAAACGATATTGTCGACCACGTCGTGACGCATCTCGGTAATGGTCTCGCTGACGTCTTCCGCATCCATGAATTCGAGACGCTGTTCGAAGATCACCTTGCGCTGATCGTTCATCACGTCATCATATTTGAGGATGTTCTTGCGGATGTCGAAATTGCGAGCCTCGACCTTGCCCTGGGCACGTTCGATGGCCTTGGTCACCCATGGATGGGTGATGCTCTCGCCCTGTTCGAGCCCGAGCTTGCCCAGCATGGAATCCATCGATTCCACCGGGAAGATGCGCATCAGGTCGTCCTGCAGCGAGAGATAGAATTTCGAATGGCCGGGATCGCCCTGACGCCCCGAACGGCCGCGCAGCTGGTTGTCGATACGGCGCGATTCATGGCGTTCCGTGCCGATCACCATCAGCCCGCCGGCGGCCAGCGCCTTCTGCTTTTCGTCGGCGATCTTGGCCTTGATCTCGGCGATCTTGGCCTCGCGCGCTTCGCCCTCGAGTTCCTTGGCCTCGCGCTCGATACGCATTTCGAGATTGCCGCCAAGCTGGATGTCGGTACCGCGGCCGGCCATATTGGTGGCGATGGTGATGGCGCCCGGAAGGCCGGCATCGGCAACGATGAAGGCTTCCTGCTCGTGGTGGCGGGCATTGAGCACGTTCATCTGCCCGACATTCTTCTTGCGAAGGATGTCCGCCAGCATTTCCGACTTTTCAATAGAGGTCGTGCCCACGAGCACCGGCTGGCCACGCTCCTGGCATTCCTTGATCAATTCGGCGATGGCGTCGAACTTTTCCGCCGCCGTGCGATAGATCGCATCGTCTTCGTCGATACGCTGCACCGGCAGGTTGGTTGGAATGGTCACGACACCCAGATTGTAGATGTCGGCAAACTCTTCCGCTTCCGTCGCCGCGGTACCGGTCATGCCGGCGAGCTTTTCATAGAGGCGGAAATAGTTCTGGAAGGTAATGGAGGCCAGCGTCTGGTTTTCCGATTGGATCTTGACGCGTTCCTTGGCTTCCAGGGCCTGGTGCAGGCCCTCGGAATAGCGGCGGCCCGGCATCATGCGGCCGGAGAACTCGTCGATGATGACGACTTCGCCGCCTTCCGGCGTGTCGCGCACGATATAGTCCTTGTCCTTGCGGAAGAGCTTGTGGGCGCGCAGCGCCGAATTGGCGTGGTGCACCAGCGCGACGTTTTCCACGTCATACATGGAAGCGCTTTTGAGGAGCCCGGCTTCGGCCAAGGCGGCTTCGAGCTTTTCCACGCCCTGATCGGTAAAGGTGGCGGCGCGGTGCTTTTCGTCGAGTTCGAAATCGCCTTCGCCGATGATCGGCATCAGCGCATCGATCTTGATATAGAGTTCGGACCGGTCTTCGGACGGGCCCGAGATGATCAGCGGTGTGCGTGCCTCGTCGACAAGGATGGAGTCCACTTCGTCGACGATGGCAAAGGCATGGCCGCGCTGCACCATCTGGGCGCGCGAATACTTCATATTGTCGCGCAGATAATCGAAGCCGAATTCGTTATTGGTGCCATAGGTGATGTCGGCGGCATAGCTGTCGCGGCGCTGCTGGTCGGTCAGGCCATGCACGATAATGCCGGTGGACAGGCCCAGGAAATTGTAGATCTGCCCCATCCAGCCGGCGTCGCGGCGTGCGAGATAGTCGTTGACGGTCACCACATGCACGCCTTTGCCGGCGAGCGCATTGAGATAGACCGCAAGGGTCGCGACCAGCGTCTTGCCTTCACCGGTGCGCATTTCGGCAATGGCGCGATCGTTGAGCACCATGCCGCCGATCAGCTGCACATCGAAATGGCGCATGCCGAGCACGCGCTTGCTCGCCTCACGCACAGTTGCGAAGGCCGGCACGATCAGGTCGTCGATCTTGGCGCCCTGTTCGAGCTGGGTCTTGAACTCGGCGGTACGGGCCTTCAGCTCGTCGTCCGAGAGCTTGGCCAGTTCGGGCTCCAGCGCATTGATCGCAGCGACCTTGCCCTGGTAGCGCTTGACCTGCCGATCCGACGGCGATCCGAAAATCCGCCGGGCGAGCGCAGCTAGAGCCATTCGATTCATCCTTCAAATTCAGTGGCGTGGCGAAAGGGGCGGGCGGCTTGCACTGGAGCGTTTTCGAAAACGCCGGGGGCGCCAGCGGCCCATCTCGCCTCGTCACAACTTCTAGGAAGCCCTTTTGGCTCCCCGTGTGGATTGATCCGTGGAGGACATCGGGCCCGTGCGGCAACCATGCTCCACGCTTTGAAAAAGCGGCTGAGATGTAAGAGTGAGGGGGTGTCTTGTCAATGTTGGCGAAATGGGCGACACCATCAGCGCAGGGCGGATGGGGCCTTTCCCAGGGCCCAGGCAAACATGCCCGAAACCGGCACAATTTGGCCCCCTTGTTGTGTGAGGCACGGCACTTTCCGGGCCCGCCGCCCCGTTTGATCATGCCCGGCCCTCCCGGACCGGCCAAGGAGATCCAGGACGTTCATGA
The DNA here is from genome assembly GCA_035565515.1 of Devosia sp. GTDB lineage: Bacteria > Pseudomonadota > Alphaproteobacteria > Rhizobiales > Devosiaceae > Devosia. The sequence continues at coordinate 3,568 of DATMSG010000199.1, read as the reverse complement.
TGAAGCTATCCTCGCGCCTCGCGCGCACCATCTGTCTTGCCGCGCTTCTCGGCGCCGCGCCGACCCTCGGCTTCGCTCAGGAGGCTCCGGCTCCGGCGGCCGAAGCTCCGGCCGCAGTGGCGCCTGAAACCGTGGTCGCGACCGTCGGCGGTGAATCCATCACCGAAGCCGATCTCAGCTTTGCCGCCGAAGACCTGGCCCAGGACCTCGCCCAGATGCCGGCCAAGGAACGCCGCGCCTTTCTGCTGCGCGTTCTCATCGACATGAAGGTGATGGCCGGCGCCGCCAAGACCGCGGGCATGGACCAGACCGAGCTCTTCGCCCAGCGCCTCAACTATCTCAAGGAACGCGCCCTGCGCCGCGCCTATTTTGCCGACGCCATTGCCGGCCAGGTCACCGAAGAAGCCATCCGCGCCGACTACGACAAGTTCGTCGCCGACTTCAAGCCGGCCGAGGAAATCCACGCCCGCCACATCCTGGTCGAGACCAAGGAAGAGGCCGACGCCATCAAGGCCGAACTCGATGCCGGCGGCGATTTCGCCACCATTGCCCAGGAAAAGTCGATCGATCCGGGTTCAGGCGCCAATGGCGGCGACCTCGGCTTCTTCGCCAAGGGCATGATGGTTCCCGAATTCGAAACGGCCGCCTTCGCGCTTGCCAATCCGGGCGACGTTTCGGCGCCGGTGCAGTCCCAGTTTGGCTGGCACATCATCAAGCTCGAAGAAAAGCGGGAATCGAGCCCGCCGGCCTTCGAACAGATCGCCCCCCAGCTTCAGCAGCAGGTCCTGATGCGCGTCTTCAACGAAAAGGTCGAAGAACTGATGGCCGGCGTGACCATCGATGTCACCGACCCCGAACTCAAGGCCGCCATGGACGCCCAGGACGCCGCCCAGGCCAGCCCGGCCGAAGGCGAAGCCGCCCAGCAGTAGTCTTTCGGGCTTTTGGATTTTGGGCTACCCGGCTTCGACCGGGTGGTCTTTTTGTTTCGGGGTGGAGCCACGCGAACCGGGTTCTACTCTTTCCGCTGATACCCCGCGCACCCCATCAGCACGCCATCGACCACGCCATCGATAGCCGTCATGGCCTCATCGACCCGGCCAATGAGAAGTTGATGCCAGGCAAAGGAAACGATCATATCGACGATCAGCGCCCCATCGACGGTTTCCGCCACCTCGCCACGCGCCTTGGCGCGGTCCACGATCACCGCGGTCGCCTGCTTGCGCTCGGCCTGATAGGCAAAGAGCACGGCGGCGGCGTCCGGATCGCTTTGCGCCTCGGCAATGATCGCGCGATAGACCACGCCGCAGAGGCTGTCTTTCCAGAACCCCAGCAGGTGATTTTCAAGCAGGGCCACGAGATCGCCGCGCAGCGTGCCGGTATCGGGGAAACCCCGGGCATTCTTGAAGCGCTGATAGACATCGAGCATCAGCGCCGTGCGATTGGGCCACCAGCGATAGATCGTCGGCTTTCCGGCCCGCGCACGCCGCGCCACGGCCTCGATCGAAAAGCCGCCTATGCCGCTTTCGCGCAACACGGCCTCGGCCGCGTCGAGAATGGCTTCCTGGCTCGCCGGGTTGCGCCGCGCCCCGATGGAGCGGCGGACGCCATCGTCTGTGTCTGCACTGGTGATTTCCATGGGCTCAATATGGGTCAAAAGGTTCCCGAAGAAAAGACTTGAACGAAACGGCTCGTTTCGATACATAACGAAACGTGCCGTTTCATTAGAGGTTCACATGCCCTTTTCCGCTCGTGCCCGCATGGCCCTGCTCATGACCTTCGCGGTCTATCCCGTCGTCGTGATCTACGCCAGCATCGTCGCCGCTCTCACTCCCGGTTGGGAATTCTGGCAGCGCAGCCTGATCCTCGTGCCCTTCATGGCCACGACCATCGTCTTCTTCATCGTCCCCTTCATTCAGACCCGCTTCGGCGCCTTTATCGCCGGCAAGAAGAAGGTCGCGGCCTAACCCTATTGCCGGCACGAAGAAGACCCGTGATCCCCGCGCCAGCGGGGATTTCCTTTTTGCGCCCGGAAAAAGCGCCACGGCTTGCGTCGGCCACACAAGTAAGGCACATCGAAGCACCCTCTGCTCGTTGAAGGTTCTCTGCCATGGCTGCCCATCCGGTTTCCCCGCTTGCCCCGAAATCCTATCCGGACCTGCCCGCCATCGACGGCGTGCGCTATGCGACGGCCGAAGCCGGTATCAAATACAAGAACCGTACCGATGTGCTGCTCATGGCCTTTGACGAAGGCACCACCGCGGCGGGCGTGCTGACGCGCTCGAAATGCTCCTCAGCCGCCGTCGACTGGTGCCGTGCCAACCTGCCGGGGGGGAGGGCCCGTGGTCTCGTCGTCAATTCGGGCAATGCCAATGCCTTTACCGGTTCGAAGGGCAAGGACAGCGTTCAACTGACCGCCGACTACGCCGCCAAGGCGCTCGGCTGCGCGACCAGCGAAATCTTCCTCGCCTCGACCGGCGTCATCGGCGAACCCCTGCCGGCCAGCAAATTTGCCGGCGTGCTCGACGAAGCCGCCACGCGCCTTGCCCCAACGCCCTGGATCGAGCCGGCCAAGGCCATCATGACCACCGACACCTTCCCCAAACTGTCGGGCGCCTTGCTCGATATCGATGGGGTGGAAGTAAAAATCAACGGCATCGCCAAGGGCTCGGGCATGATCGCGCCGGACATGGCCACCATGCTCTCCTTCGTCGTCACCGACATGCCCATCGCGGCCGACGTGCTGCAGGCCCTGCTCTCAAAACACGTGCAGAAGAGCTTCAATTCCATCACCGTCGATAGCGACACCTCCACCTCGGACACGCTGCTCGCTTTCGCCACCGGCAAGGCCAAGCTCGACCCGATCACCACGCTCGAAGACCCGCGCGCCGAAATTTTCGGCGAAGCCCTGTTCGACGTCCTCTTCGAACTTGCCATCCTCACTGTGCGTGATGGCGAAGGCGCCACCAAGCAGGTTGCCGTCAATGTCGAAGGCGCCACTTCCGACGCCTCGGCCTTCCGCATCGCCAAGGCCATTGCCGACTCGCCTCTCGTAAAAACCGCCATCGCCGGCGAAGATGCCAATTGGGGCCGCGTCGTCATGGCCGTGGGCAAGGCCGGCGAACCGGCCGACCGCGACCGCCTCGCCATCCGCTTCGGCGACCTGCTGGTGGCCGAAAACGGCGAACGCGCCACCGGTTACGACGAAGCCGCCACCTCGGCCTATATGAAGGGCGAAGAGCTCGAAGTGACCGTCTCCCTCGGCCTCGGAGATGGTTCGGCGACCGTCTATACCTGCGACCTCACCCACGGCTACATCACCATCAACGGCGACTATCGGAGCTAAAACTCCGATAGCCCCTCCAGTCCCGGGTCCGTCTCCGCCAAAGCGGGAACGTCCATTGGGAGGAAACGGAGCTCCCCCGCCGCTTTTTGCGGGGATGACAGCGGGTTAAAGCGACAGCACCATGCCAGAACAAGCCACCACCATCCCAGACGTCGAAACCTTCGAACGCGCCGGCCTTGAAGCCTGGCCCGGCATCGAGGTCAAATGAGATGGTAATTGGGTGCG
>DATMSG010000198.1:0-5404 GCA_035565515.1 Devosia sp. | reverse complement strand
AGAGCGCAAGGTCGCTTTCGATCCGGACAGCCCCTTCGCCGCCCTTGCCGCCCTGCGCGGCAAGACGGAGTAGGATTTGACGGGGCCGGGCGAAACGCTTCGCAAGGAGCGGCTCGACCGGTTCCTGTTTTTCTCGCGCGCCGTCAAATCGCGCACGCTGGCGCAAAAACTCATCGAAACCGGCGCCGTTCGGGTCAATTCCGAACGAACGGACCGTACCGACCACAAGGTGGGCGCTGGCGACGTGCTGACCATGTCGCTGCATGGCCGGATTCTGGTCTGGCGCATTCTCGATGCGGGAACGCGGCGCGGACCCGCCAGCGAAGCCCAGGGGCTTTACGAAGATATTTCGCCCCCAAGCCTGCCCAAGGCCGAACGATCGCCCTATGAGGCGGCCATTGCCGAGCGCTCTGCCGGCGCCGGCAGGCCCACGAAAAAAGAGCGGCGGGAGACCGATGCGCTGCGGGGCGAGGACGACTAGGGCGCCTGTCAGGCACACAATTTCAGCACAGCCTTATTTTGCGCCAATCCGTCCCGCGCTACCGCCTTGCCCGAAAACTGAAAAGAGTTTAGCACCAGACGCGTTGAGACTGCCGCCGGGCCAGCCCCCAGGCCGCGGCGCCCGCCAAGGACTGCCCTCTCTATGACCTATATCGTCACTGATAATTGCATCGCCTGCAAATATACGGATTGCGTGGAAGTGTGTCCGGTGGACTGTTTCTACGAAGGCGAGAACATGCTGGTCATTCATCCCGATGAATGCATCGATTGCGGCGTCTGCGAGCCCGAATGCCCGGCCGAGGCCATCCGGCCCGACACCGAAAGCGGGCTCGACAACTGGCTCGAGCTTAACCGCAAATATTCCGCCACCTGGCCCAATCTGACCGAGCGGCGTGATGCCCTGCCCGAGGCAAAAGAGCGTGACGGGGAGAGCGGCAAGCTCGAAAAGTATTTTTCCGAAGAGCCCGGCGAAGGCGACTGACGGCCCGGCATTTCTACTGCCGCGAAGAAGTTAAGCACTGGCAAGGATTTGTCATCGCTCTGTCACCGGCAGACGAGGACGCGGAGGGGACGAGTCGCGGCGGCGATTCGTTCCTTTTGATTTTGCTGAATTTTTGTGCTATGGTTTTTCTAAATGCAGTTCAGCCCTTCACCCAGACCGTGCCGCAAGGCACGATTTTTTTGACACAACATTCCCTGTTGCATGGCGCTTCGGAACAAAGCGGAACCGAGGACCGTGGGTGTTCGTACTGTAAAAGGGCCCGTTCAAGCGGGCGAAGTAGTGTGGATGGACAGTCCTTCCCGCAAGGAACTGGCCATTCTGGGGCGTCAACAAGGAGTTCCAGTATATGGTAGCCAAGAAGTCTCAGCAGCGGCTCGGTTTCAAGACGGGTGAGTATGTCGTCTATCCGGCCCATGGCGTCGGTCTGATCGTCAACATCGAAGAGCAGGAGGTCGCTGGCCTTACGCTCGAACTGTTCGTGATCAGCTTCGAGCAGGACAAGCTGACCCTTCGCGTTCCCGTTGCCAAGATCAAGTCCGTCGGCATGCGCAAGCTGGCCGAAGAAGACGAAGTCAACAAGGCCCTCGAAACCGTGACGGGCCGGGCTCGCGTCAAGCGCACCATGTGGTCGCGCCGCGCCCAGGAATATGAAGCCAAGATCAATTCGGGCGACCTGATCGCCATTTCCGAAGTCGTGCGCGATCTCTATCGCTCCGACGATCAGCCCGAGCAGTCCTATTCCGAGCGTCAGCTCTTCGAGCAGGCCATGGATCGCATGAGCCGCGAAATCAGCGTCGTCAACAAGCTGACGCTGACCGAAGCCGTGCAGCTGATCGAAAAGCAGCTCGCCAAGAGCCCCAAGCGCAGCAAGGCGGATGCCGCCGAACCGGAAAGCGACGAGGAAGCCGCATAAGCGGTTTTTCTCAGCGAGAATGCGAAAGGCCGGCAGCGATGCCGGCCTTTTGTTTGGCGCATGTGTGAGGGCATGCCCCAGAGCCTGGAATTCGCTCCAGTCTTCCGAAATCATGGCATTGCCCCGGGGGAGGTAGTGCCCGCCGGCGCGGTCAGTTGAGGCGATAGGCTCCGCTTTCGATGGCGGCAATGACAGCTTCGAGGGTCGCTGCGCGGTCGAGGCCGGCCGTATCGAGCACATGCTTCCCATAGGTGCCGAGATCGGCGAACTGCCGGTGGAGATCGGCAACCACCATGGGGTCGGTCAGGCTATCCCCGCCCCGGGCCAGGCAGCGGGCAATGGCCTCCTCGACCGGCGGGCGCAGCACCAGATAGTGGAGCGGCAGGCCAAGCGCCTCGAAGGCCGGGAGCCACCAGGGGCGGACGACGCCATCGAGCGCAACGAAATAGTTTTTGCGCGCATAGCTCGCGGACACATCGGCGGCGATCTGCATGACCATGCGGTTCTGCTCGTCGGATTCGGGCAGCCAGGGCGGAATATGCCCATGCTTGATATTGCCCCAGAAATCGTCGGAATGGATATGCACTTTCGGCACGCCGGGCAGATGTGCCAGAGCATCGGCCTGCGTGGTCTTGCCCGAACCGGGGGAGCCGGAAAGGATGGCGATATGGCCTGGGAGATCGAGCATCATTGCCCCTTTTTCAGGATATCGCCGAGGCTGACCTTGGCGCTGCCGGGACGCAGGGGCTTTTGCTGGCTTTCGTGCGGTACCCAGCCGGCGAGCCAGATCACTTCCAGGGTGGCGCGGATCCGCCCGTCCGGATCGGCCGCGGCCTGCTGATAGGCGGCGGCTGCCTGGGTGAGGAGGGTTTTGGTGGCAAAGCGGCGGGGCCGGTCGGCCAGCGGATTGGCAGCGCCCAGCGCCTTCAATTCGGCCATCAGGGCAAAGGCATTGGCATAGCGGACGCGGTGGGTTTCAACATCGGCGACGGGCAGGGCAAAGCCGGCGCGCTGCAGCAAGGCTCCGGCATCGCGGACCTGGGCCATGGGCGCAACCCGCGCCGAAGCACCACCGGTCACGGCCATATCGGCGGCGAGAAAGGCTTCGCGCAGTTCGGAAAGGCTTTCGCCGCCGATCATGGCGACCAGCAGGAGCCCATCGGGGCGCAGACGGGCACGCAGGCGCGCCATATGGCCGGGCACGTCATTGACCGCCTGGAGATGGAGCAGGGAGACGATGAGATCGAAACTGCCCTCAGGCAGGTCCGGAAAGTCGTCGTCCCCCCCAAAAGCTTCTACCGGATGGAAGCTGACCGCGCCGGAGGCCGTGGCAAGCCGATGGGGCAGCAAATCGACATCGGGTGCGATCAGCACGGCATCGGCAAAATTGCGCATATGGGCGCCGAGCCGATCCGCCAGATCGTCAAACACCAGATCGCGCACGAAATTTTCGCGCGCGGGGCGCCGCTTGAGGTTGCGGGCGAGCTGGGCGGGGTCGAACAGGCGGGGCGGCTGGGACAAAACCGAAATTTCTCAAAACAACTGGCCGATGGAGCGGCCTTGAAGCACTATGGTTCTTATGGAGAGCGGGGCGCGCGAAGTCAAAGGCGGGGGACTGGCGGGACGCCTGCTGCAGGGCGGGCGGCAATTGGCCATGGCGCTGCTCGATCAGCTCTATCCACCGGCCTGCACGGCCTGCGGCACTCCGATTGCCGAGGGTGCCGGGCTCTGTCCAAAATGCTTTGCCGGCGTCGTGCCCATAACCGCGCCGCTCTGCCCGGTGCTGGGCCTGCCTTTCGAAGTGTCGCTGGGCCCGGACACCGTCAGCGCCGAAGCTCTGGCCGATCCGCCGCCCTTTGCCCGGGCCCGCGCGGCGCTACGCTATGGCGAGGTGGCACAGAAGCTGGTGACGCGGCTCAAATATGGCGATCGCACCGAACTGGCCCAGTTCTGCGCGCGGTTGATGGCGGGGGCGGGCCACGAATTCTGGCAGGCGCGGCCACTGCTCGTGCCGGTGCCATTGCACCGGAGCCGCCTGCGCTTCCGGCGCTACAATCAGTCTTTTCTCCTCGCTGAAGCGCTTGGCCGCCAGCTTGGCCTCGATGTCGATCCGTTCCTCGTAAAACGGCACAAAAAGACGCGCTCGCAGGTCGGGCTCTCGGGGGATGGCCGCGCCCGCAATGTGCGGGGCGCCTTTTCCGCCCATGCCGATGCCATGGCGCGGATCAGAGGGCGGCGCGTGGTGGTGGTGGACGATGTCTATACGACCGGGGCCACCGTAAAGGCGGTTACCGCGATATTGCTGCGCAATGGCGCGAGCGAAGTTGACGTTCTGACCTTTGCCCGCGTTGTCAGCGGCGAAGAAGTGCCCATATAAGAGGGCAAAGCAATTTTTGGAGCCCCAGATCCATGGCCAATGTCGAAATCTACACGACCCCAACCTGTCCCTATTGCCATGCTGCCAAGGCATTGCTCGAGGAAAAGGGCGTCGATTTCACCGAAATCACCGTGCTCGACCCCGAATTGCGCGAAGCCATGACGCAGCGCGCCAATGGCCGGCGTACCGTGCCGCAAATCTTTATCGGTCAAACCCATGTCGGCGGCTATGACGATATGGCGGCGCTCGACCGCGCCGGCGGGCTCGATCCGCTGCTGACCCAGTAATTTTATTTATGCGCTGAAGGCAGATGGCGTAACGGCGCCCAAAATACGAGACCAAGAATGAAAATCGCCGCCATCCAGATGCGTTCCGGCCTCGATCCGGAGGCCAATCTCGCAGCGCTCGAGCCCCTTCTTGCCGAGGCGGCGGCGCAGGGTGTCGATTATGCGCTTACTCCGGAAGTGACGATGATCTTTCCGGAAAACCGGGAGCAATTGGCTTCGGTTGCCGCGCCCTTCGAAGGGCACCCGCAACTGGCCAGGATCGGCGCACTCGCCAGGCGGCTGGGCATGCATGTCCATATCGGCTCGCTGCCCATTCCGCTGCAAGACGGGCGCTTTGCCAATCGTTCGGTGCTGTTCGGACCGGATGGCGAACAGAAGGCCACTTATGACAAGATCCACCTCTTCGATGCCGATATTGCCGGGCTCAACGCCTATCGCGAAAGCGCGACCTATCGCGGCGGTGAGGAAGCGGTCACGGCGCCGCTCGGCCCGTTCACGCTCGGCTTTTCCATCTGCTACGACATGCGCTTTCCCAAGCTCTACAATGCGCTTGCCAATGCCGGGGCCAATCTGATCGCCGTGCCAGCGGCCTTTACCGTGCCGACGGGGCAGGCGCATTGGCATGTGCTTTTGCGCGCCCGGGCCATCGAAACCGGTTCCTATGTCATCGCAGCCGCGCAGGGGGGCACGCATGCCAATGGACGGGCGACCTATGGCCATTCGCTGATCATCGATCCATGGGGCAAGGTGATCGCCGAACTCGATCATGACGAGCCCGGCGTGCTGGTCGCCGAGGTGGACCCGCAGGCGGTGGCCGAAGCGCG
>DATMSG010000197.1:0-10267 GCA_035565515.1 Devosia sp. | reverse complement strand
GCTCACTGCCGAACAAGTCGCGCAAACCTGCAAGCTGTTGCCGGAGGTGCAGGCTCTAACCAACGAAGCTGCCGCTAAAATGAGTGCGATGCGACTTACCGCAACCCCTCAGAATTTTGGGATTGCCGTTCATACGGAGGTTCATCGGCAGATCACCATGCGGAAATTACTGTCTCCGGTTCAGTACGGAAACGTTCATCCTGAAATGTCGATCTCGGCTGGAGGACTGACTAGCGTAGATGATGACGTATACTATTGGCAAGTTGAGACGTCACGCTTGGATGTTTATGAGGGAGTGAATGCGACAACAGCTTGCATATATGATGTGAAAACTGGGCGCAGAGGGCTTTCGCTCGGGCGCACGACAGATTTAGTCAGTCGAACCATGAATATCCCAGGGGTCACTAATGTGATTGTTCTTCAGATCGGCATTCAATGACGACTGCTCCACAAGTCTCCCAGCTGGCCTCGCCGTTTCTCGAGCGCTACCCTGATTTTGTCTTGGAAAAGCGTGAGATTTTTCGCACTCCGGTTCGCCACCTCGTGGTGGGCTTCTCGTTTGGTCCGCCTCACTACAAGGGTCATGTCGACCTCTATTGGCGGGTCAAGTTCCTATTCTCGCCGCCGCACTTTCTAGTTGGGATCGGTAGGCAGATCGACGGGGCGAACGGCTTTCTCGGGGAAGACCCGACCTTGCCAGCCAGAGTGCTCAGTGAGATGGAACGCGCTGCGAGCGAAGTAATCGTATCGGGTACGTCGCTCGACAATATCCTGTCGGTCCAGCAGCACATCAACCCATCTGTGGGAATGTCCTACCCGAGCCAGGCACTTATGTACGCCGCGCTTGGCAGATTTCCCGAGGCCCGCGCCGTTCTGGAAAAATACCTCGACCTGAATTGGGCGGATGCCAATGCCTACGGTACGCCTCCATCGGTGGTCATCGGTTCCAAAAAGTGGGAAAGACGGCAGAGGTTCAAGGTCCAGTGGCTTGAAAACCTCCGAAACCTCGATGCCCTCCGCGTAATGCTCGCGGAGGAAGACCCGGCCCCCATCGCAGCGCTCCTGCACGAATGGGAAGCGATGACCGTCGAGGTCCTAAAACTTGAACGCTTCTGGGAGCCTTCCCCGTTTCCATTCGAGAGCAGATAGCGAAGTGCAGTCGCCTACCGCTCTTTGCCCACCCACATTGGTGTCCACCGCGCCTGTTGCTGCGTGCGGGTAGGTCAGCTCTTCCAAAGTAAAACTCACGTCGGCCAGAATCGCGCATAAGAATTAATGTCAAAATTGCCGAAGCAGGTTCAGGAGTCTATCTTGGAGGTGAGACCCTTCTTATGACGACAATTGCCCAGGTTAAGTCATTTTCGCAACCATTCCTCGCGCGCCATCCAGACTTCATCATGGTTGGGCGCGAGCTGATCCGTTTGCCAATCGGGCATGTGGTAACAGGCTTCAACCTGCAGCGAACCTCGCTTGTCACTCATATACGCACCACCTGGTTTTCCGGGCCGATGTTCACTCCCCCCTTCTGTAGTGCCGGCATGGGCAGCGAAAACGGTATCATGTCGGGGGACATCGATGATCCGCTCTATCCCTCCAAGTTTTTGTCCGAACTTGAGCGCACGAACAGCGACCTGCTCGACAAGATAAGCACCATTCAAGGGATACTCGACCATCCCCACGAGCCATTTTATACCTTCGGTATCAAACCGGAGGCAGAAGCAGTGTTGTTGACTGGTCTCGGTCGTTTCTCTGAAGCGCGCGCCTCACTGGCGGAGCTTTTCGCAGCCGAGCGCAGGGCATCCGACGCCCATCGCAGGGAGATAGAGCAGATGCGAAGGGACGGCAGGAAAGTCTGGGTGTGGGCAAACGCTGCGGGAAGCTGGCAGGAGAAACGAGAATCGCATTTGAAAGAGCTTCTGGCGCTTCTCACCCAAGGGAAGCCGGGACCAATTGCCGCCCTCCTGCACCAGTGGGAAGCCATAAAGGCTAAAGAACTGAAGCTCGAAAAGTTATGGACGCCGACTCCATTTGCCTTCGAAAATTAGGTGCAGCACTAACCCCGCCTGACGCCCAACCAAATCACATGCCGCGCGCCCTTGCCGCCGCTGCGTGCCCGCACCTTCGCTTCATCCACCGCAAAACCCGCCGCAGCCAGTCGCTTGGCGAACGGCTCGCTCGGATGCGCCGACCAAACCGCCAGCACACCACCCGGGCGCAGTGCCGCCCATGATTTCCTGAGCGCCGCCAGCCCATAGAGCTGGTCGTTCTGCTCGCGGCTCACCCCATCCGGCCCGTTGTCGACATCGAGCAGGATGGCGTCGTATGCCCCTTTGCCCGCCGCAATCACCTTGCCGACATCGTCATTGATGATCTTCACTCGCGGATCATCGAGGCAGGTGCCAAAAACCGGGGTCAACGGGCCGCGAGCCCAGGCGATGATCTCCAGTACCAGTTCGGCAACGACAAGCTCGCTATCCGCCCCAAAACAGGCCTGCGCAGCGCGCAGCGTAAAACCCATGCCGAGCCCGCCGATCAGCACACGTGCTTTCGCTCTTCCGCCGATGCGCTCGGCGCTGAGTGTTGCCAGCGCTTCTTCCGAACCGCTGAGGCGGCTGTTCATCAGCTCGTTGGTGCCGAGCATGATGGAGAATTCATCCCCGCGCTGCATCAGTTTGAGCTGCGTCTTGTCGCCCGGAACATTTGCCGTATCGAGATGTATCCACGGTCTCATGAGCGTCTCGAAACGTGCGTCTGGGGGAATGGTGCGGGCGACGGGAATCGAACCCGTACAGCGTTAGCCGAGGGATTTTAAGTCCCTTGTGTCTACCAGTTTCACCACGCCCGCTTGGCTCGGTGGCCCGTGTTTGTCACAAGGCGATGCGCAAGACAATTGCGACAAGACGATTCTCAACCCCGGAGACGAGATGATCGAACGTATCGAAACCGGCATCGCGCCATCCTCCGCGCCGATCAATGACGCAGTGCGCGCCGGCAAGCATGTCTGGCTCGTCGCCATCGCCGAAGACCCGGTTACCGGCGAGATCGTCGAAGGCGGCATCGAGGTCCAGGCCCGCCGCTGCATCCAGAATCTCGAGATCGGCGTCAAGGCCGCTGGCGGTACGCTCGCCAATCTCGTCATGGTGCAGATTTTTCTCACCGACAGCGCCGATGCGGCCGGCATGAACGCGGTTTATCGCGAATTCTTCACCCAACAACCGTTTCCGGCCCGCGCGACGGTCGTCGTCAAGGAACTGCTGGCCAAGGGCCTCAAAATCGAAATCACAGCCACGGCGGTATTGGACTGATGCTCCTCAAACTCACGCTCCTCGAAGACATCAAGGCCGGCAAGGTCGACGTCATCTTCCGCCGTTGGAACCGTCCGACGGTAAAAACCGGCGGCACGCTGAAAACCAAGCTGGGTCAGCTTTCCATCCTGTCGGTCACCGAGATGAGTGCGGACGATGTTACGGATGCCGATGCAAAGCGCGCCGGCTTCAAGGATGTCCCCGATTTCCGCAAATGGCTCGATACCATGAAGGAAGGCAGCATTTTCCAGCGCATTCAGGTGGCATTCGAAGAAGAATAGGCTTCGTGCCATGCCCTTGTGGTTCGAGGTTGCGCAAGCACCTCACCATGAGGGCTGCTCAGGAAAGCCGCCGCCCCAGTAGACCTCACCCTGAGGCGCGGAGCGCAGCGTAGCCTCGAAGGGCGAGGTCGTGGCTAGAACGGCGTCGGCGCCACGAAGGTCATAAATTCGCCCGTGGTCGGATGGGTAAAACCCAGCTCGGCCGCGTGAAGCTGCAGCCGGTCGGCCGCTGCGAAATCTTCGCCCTCGGCGTAGAAGGCGTCGCCGAGGATAACGTGGCCCAGCGCCTTCATATGTACGCGCAACTGGTGCGTGCGCCCGGTCAGCGGCACCAGTTTTACCCGCGTGGCATTGGCCTCGCGCTCGATCACTTCCCACTCGGTCGTGGCGTGGCGGCCGTGTTCGAAATCCACCCGCTGGCGCGGCTTGTTTTCCCAATCGGTCGCCAGCGGCAGGTCGATGACGCCTCTATCTTCGGCAATGATCCCCGAAACCCGGGCCACATAGCTCTTGGTCGTCTGCCGGTGCTCGAACTGGCTGCCGATGCGGCCGTGAGCGCGCTTGTTGAGCGCCATCACCAACACGCCTGACGTGTCCTTGTCGAGCCGATGGCACATGCCCGCGGTCGGCCATTTCTGGTGCGCACGATATTCGATGCAGTCCCAAAGGCTGGGGTCCTTGCCCGGCACACTCAGCAGCCCGCTCTGCTTGTCGACCACCAGAATATCGTCATCCACATGAAGGACGTTGAGATAGGGATCGGTGGGCGGGAAATAGTCGAGCAATGTGGGCATGGGACCGGGCATTTGAGCCCTCTAGCAGAGGTTTTGGCTTTTGACCAAGCGTTTGCCGCGCATTGGCCGGCGCGCTATGGTAGCCCGATGTACAGCACCACCTTCGCAACGGCGCTCGGCGAATTTGCCCTGGTCTGGACCGGCCGGGGCGTCAGGCGCGTCTTGCTGCCCGGCGGCGAACCGGCCGAGGTCGCGGAGCGGCTCGCGAAAATGGGCGCCGAACCCGGCACGCCCGACCGCACCATCGCGCGGCTTATCGATCAAATCGAGGACTATGCCGAAGGCGAGCGGGTCGATTTTTCGGAGGCCGCCCTCGATCTCGATGGCGTGCCCGATTTCCATAGGCGCTGCTACGACATTCTTCTCACCATCGGCTGGGGCGAAACGAGCACCTATGGCGCCATAGCCCGCCAGCTGGGCGAGGTTGGCCTGTCGCGTGCCGTCGGCCAGGCCATGGGCGCCAATCCGATACCGCTCATCATTCCGTGCCATCGCGTGCTGGCCGCCGGGGGCGGGGCAGGCGGCTTTTCCGCACCTGGTGGCACCTCGGCCAAGCGCACCATGCTGGCGCTCGAAGGGGTCAGCATGGGCGCTCCTCCCGGCCAGATGCAGTTTGCGTTCTGAGAAGCCATGAGCTTCTCTTTCAGCCAGCGCAGCCGGGTCGCCCATCAGGTGCGCGAAACCGCGGCGCGGCAAATCGAGGCCGCCTTGACGGATAGCCGGGCCGGCGAGGACTTCGACCGGACCGTCCACCAGTTGCGCCGCCGCTGCAAGAAAATCCGCGGGCTTCTGCGATTGGTCGGGCCCAATTTTCGGCATTACGACAGGGAGGACGCCGCCTTCCGCCACGCCGCCGATGCGCTTTCCGCCTCGCGCGATGCCACGGTCATTCTCGAAACATTCCAGGGGCTCGAAAAGCGCGGCGCCCTGCAAGAGCTGCCATCGGAAATCACGCAGAACCTGCGCTGGGAACTCGAGGAAAGCGCCCGCCGCGTGGCCCGGGCGGAGGATCGCGTGGCGCTGCTCATCGGCTTTGGCGATGCCATGGTTGCCGCGCGGGCGCGTGTCGAGGGCTGGAGCTTCAAGGCAAAGGGTTTTGCTCTCATCGAACCGGGCCTGGCCGATACTTATGAGCGCCTTCGCAACCAGATGAGGATCGCGCAGCGGGCCGGCAGCGACGAGGCCTTTCACGATTGGCGCAAGGCCGCCAAGGGCCATTGGTTTCATATAGCCCTGTTCAAGGCTTCCGCGCCCGAGAGGCTGGGCGCGCGCGAGGATCAGTTCGATAGGCTCGGCGAATATCTCGGCGATCACCACAACCTCGCCGTCCTCGGCGAACGTCTCTTGGCGCTCGGCGGCCCGCTTGACGAAAGGCTGGCAAAGGTGATCGAGGAGCGCAAGGCCAGGCTTGCCGACAAGGCTTTCGCCCTGGGCCGGCAACTGACCATCGAAAACCCCGCGGAACTCGCCGTCCAGTTCAAGAAATTCTGGAAGCTTCTGCCAAAGGACACCTGACATGGCCCAGGAAATCGAGCGCAAATTCCTCATATCCGGCGATGGCTGGCGCTCGAATGTGCAAAGCTCCGCCCGCCTGCAACAGGGCTATCTCTCCACCAGCGCCAAGGCCACGGTGCGGGTGCGCATCTATGACGACAGCAAGGCGGTGCTGACGCTCAAGGGCAAGCCCGAAGGCATTGCGCGTGCCGAGTTCGAATATGCCATTCCGCTCGAAGACGCGCGCGAGCTCATGGAAATGGCGCGGCCGAACGTCATCGAAAAGCGCCGCCATAAAGTGCCTTTCGACGACCACATCTGGGAGGTCGATGTCTTCGAGGGCCATCACGCCGGCCTCATCCTCGCCGAAGTGGAGATGGAATCGATCGACGAGCATGTCCGCCGGCCGGCCTGGGTCGGCCGCGAAGTGTCGGAGGACGATCGTTACGCCAATGCCAGCCTGTCGCGAAATCCCGGCATTCCCTCCTGAGTCCTTGATCGCACTTGCGGGGCAGGGTACGCACGCTTAGACAGGGATCATCCTTGCCTTGTGATCCCCGCCCATGCCCAAGCAGAATATCGCGGCCGCCCTCTGGCTATCGACGGGCGGTCTGGCCGTCATGTCCGCCATGTCGGCCGCCATCCACGCAGTCGCCGGCGAAGTACCGACCGGCCAGATCATCTTCTGGCGCAGTTTCGTCGCCCTATTGCCGACCCTGACCTATCTCGCCTTTCGCCGCGAACTCGGCCAGTCCATCCGCACGCGATACCCGCATAAGCACCTGGTGCGTGGCCTTTTGGGCTGCGCGGTCATGTTCTTTTCCTTCGTGTCGTTGCGCTATCTTTCCGTCGGCCTTGCAACCGCGCTCACTTATCTGGCGCCGATTCTTTCGATTGCGGCCGCCATGATCTTCCTGCGCGAGCGGCCCGGCGCGACCATATTTTTCGGCGTCGTTCTCGGCTTTGCCGGCATCGTGCTCATGCTGTTCCCGGCTCTGATCGGCACCGAATTGCGCGATGGCACGCTGACCGGCGTCGGCGCCGGCGTCGCCATGGCGGCCACCAATGCGCTCTCCCGCGTGCAGGTCAAAGATCTCACCCGCACCGAACCGCCCGCCAGCATAGCGCTCTCCTTCGCGCTGATCTGCTCGCTGGTTGGCCTGGCCTCCTCGCTTCTGGGTTGGGTCGATTTGACCGCCACCCAGTTCATGCTGCTGGCGGGGGCAGGGCTCCTGGGCGGCCTTGGCCATGTGCTGATGATGGAATCGGTCGCCCGCGCGCCGGTTTCCGTGCTCGCGCCCTATGAATATACCGGCATCATCTGGGCCTTCGGTTTTGACCTCGTGCTGCTCGGCATCGTGCCGTCGCCCTGGGCGCTGGCCGGCGCCTTGGTGGTCGTGGCGGCCGCAGCACTGGTTGCCTATGGTCAGGGTCGGTTCGGGCGGGGGATCACTGCCAGCGCTTGAAACTTTTCAGGTGGCCGAGTGCGCCGGTCACCGTGGTCACGATGCGGTTCACCGGGTCCGTAACCGGCACCGCGATCACATTTTCGCTCGCCGGGTCCGGCACTTCCAGGGTGGCAAACTGGCTGTCGAGCAGGCTTGTCGGCATATATTCGTGACTGCGCTTGGCCATGCGCTCGGCGATCACCTCCTTGCTGCCGTCGAGATAGACGAACAGCACCGGCTCGCCGGCTTTGTCGGTCAGGAAGTCGCGATAGGCACGCTTCAGCGCCGAACAGGCACCGACCGCGACACCCTTCTTCTTGTCCGCCGCCTCCTTCAGCGCTGCCGCCAAGGCTTCGAGCCAGGGCCAGCGATCCTCGTCGGTCAGCGGCGTGCCGGCGCGCATTTTTTCGACATTGGCCTGCGGATGATACTTGTCGCCATCGAGAAACGGCGCGTGCAGCGCCCGGCCCAACTCGGCGCCCACGGTCGATTTTCCCGACGAGCTGACGCCCATCACGACGATGATTCTGGCCGGTTCAAACGACTGCGGTAAAGGCGCCATCGACATAAAGAATGTGTCCGTTCACAAAACTGGAGGCATCGGATGCGAGGAAAATAGCGGCGGGCCCCAATTCCTCTACCTCACCCCAACGTCCCATCGGCGTGCGCTGTTCCACCCAGGCATTGAACGCGGGATCGGCGATCAGCGCCTCATTGAGGTCAGTCTTGAAATAGCCCGGCGCAATGGCGTTGACGTTAAGACCCTTGCGCGCCCAGTCCGCTGCCATGCCGCGCGTCAGGTTGGCAATCGCCGCTTTTGCCGCACCATAGGGGGCTGCGGTCGGCCGCGCATGATCGGTCAGGATCGAGCAGATATTGATGATCTTTCCGCGCCCGCGTTCGATCATCCCCAGCGCCACGGCCTGGCTCACCGAGAAAGTCGCGGTCACATGCGTCGCCATGATCTTTTCGAAATCGTCATGCCGGAAGGTTTCGAGCGGCCCCCGAATTTGCATCCCGGCATTGTTGACCAGAATGTCGATCGGCCCGATCTCGCTCTCGCAATGGCGCACCGCGTCCCCGACGCTTTCGGGACTTGTCACGTCGAAGGCGAGAGCGCTCACTTCCGCCCCGGTTTCCGCCAGGTCCGCTGCTGCCGCGCCGAGCGCCACCTCGTCGCGCGCATTGAGCACGATCGCCGCGCCCGCGCCCGCAAGCGCCCTGGCCATGGCAAAGCCCAGCCCCCGGCTCGATCCGGTCACCAGCGCGCGCCGTCCCGTCAGGTCGAATGGCGACCGTTCGCCCATGCTCTTGTTCCTCCACACTTCCCGCCTTCTTAGCCAACCGCCGCGCCGCAAGGCAAGCCGGGGTGAAATCTTCCATACAAGAACATGAAATGGTCGAAATTTGCGCGATCCGCACTTTCATCATCTTTCGCTTTGTGGTCATTGTCGCCTCCGAGTGCTATGCACCCTGCGCATGGCCCAAAACGCCTTTAGTGGCGAAGAAGACCTCGGAAGGAATGCTTCATGGCAAGTGCGGATATCGGGCTGATTGGCCTGGCCGTTATGGGTTCGAACCTGGCGCTCAACATCGCCGAAAAAGGCTACACCGTTGCTGTGCATAACCGCTCGGCTGGTCGCATCGACGAGTTCGTCGCGGAAGCCAAGGCGCAGGGCCTCGATCAGAATACCATCCCGAAATACGACCTTGCCGAATTCGTGCAGGCAGTGAAGGCACCGCGCTCGATCATCATCATGGTCAAGGCCGGCCAGCCGGTCGATGACATGATCGAGCAGCTCCTGCCGCATCTTTCGCCCGGCGATGCCATCATCGAATGCGGTAACTCCCTCTATACCGATACGCAGCGCCGCTTCGACTACCTCAAGCCCAAGAATATCGGCTATCTCGGCGTCGGCGTGTCCGGCGGCGAAGAAGGCGCCCGTCACGGCCCCTCGATCATGGTCGGCGGCTCCAAGGAGCAGTGGCACAATGCCGAGGCGGTGCTCACCGCCATTGCCGCGAAGTTCAACGGCGAAAGCTGCTGCGCTTATCTGGGCGAAGGTGGCGCCGGCCATTTCGTCAAGATGATCCACAACGGCATCGAATATGGCGACATGCAGATGATCGCCGAAATCTATGGCGTGATGCGCGACGGCCTCGGCATGTCGGCCAAGGAATGCGCCGATGTCTTCAAGGAATGGAACAAGGGCCCGCTCAATTCCTACCTGATCGAAATCACCGGCCACGTTCTCGATGCCGTTGATGACCAGACGGGCAAGCCGCTCGTCGATCTCATCCTCGACAAGGCCGGCCAGAAGGGCACCGGCATGTGGTCCGCCGTGGTCGCCCAGCAGATGGGCGTGCCCGCCACGGCCATCGAAGGCGCTGTTGCCGCGCGTTCGCTCTCTTCGCGCAAGTCCGAACGCGTCGCTGCCGAAGCTATTTACGGCAAGCCGAACCGCGCCAAGACCGACGTCACCCTGGCCGATCTTGAAAAGGCGCTGCTTGCCGGCAAGATCGTCTCCTATGCTCAGGGCTTTGCCGTCATCGCCAAGGCCTCGGAAGAATTCGGCTGGTCGCTGCCGCTGGCAACGATCGCCAAGATCTGGCGCGCCGGCTGCATCATCCGCTCGCGCTTCCTTGATCAGATGTCCTCGGCCTATGCCAAGGGCGAAGCCACCAATCTGCTCGTCGTGCCCGATTTCGTCGGCATCATGAAGGACAGCCATCCGAGCCTGCGCAAGGTCGTGGCCGCCGCCTCCGTGGGCGAGTTCCCGATGATCTGCCTCTCGGCCTCGTTGAGCTATTTCGACAGCTACCGCCAGGCCCAGGGCACGGCCAACCTGACCCAGGGCCAGCGCGACTTCTTCGGCGCCCACGGTTTTGAAATCGAAGGCCGCGGCAGCGACCTGCACGGTACCTGGCCAAGCACTCTGGGCAAG
>DATMSG010000196.1:0-3437 GCA_035565515.1 Devosia sp. | reverse complement strand
GGGCGTCATGCATGGCGGCCAGCTGTTCCGCGGCGCCCGCGAACTCAGCCTCACCCTGGGCGACATGATCATGGGGTCCGACCCCGATCACGCCCTCAAACTCTCCGAAGTCGCCAGCGAACGCGCCATCCTCAATGGCGAACACAACGACCCCCAGATTCGCGATGCCATCAGGCTGGGCCAGGGCATGAGCCGGGTGCGTGGGCTGATCGAAGCCGGCGACAACCGCCTCAAACATGCTGCCGGCCGCGCCGGCGCAGCGCTCGGCATTGCCATCGCCAATCTGGTCGCCCTGTTCGCCCCGCCCCGGGTCATCCTGGTCGGCTCGACCCTGGCCCTGGGCGATCACCTGCTCGATCCCCTGCGCACCGCCTTTGCCCGGGCCACCCCGGAAAGCCTCGCTAATGTCGCCCAGATCGTCATCGACGAGGTCAGCGACGAGCTCTGGGCACGCGGCGCCGCCGCCGTGGCGCTAGGCGAACTTTATGGCTCGCCCTGGGGCACGACGGGCCCGGCGCGCCGCAGCTACACTGAATTTTCAAATGCCGGAACGAGGAGTGAATGATGGACAAGGTCGGTATTGGCATTATCGGGCTGGGCAATATTTCCGCCGCCTATCTCAAGGCGAGCCAGGATTTCCCGGTGCTCGACATCCGCGCCGTGGCGGATATGAACCCCGCCGCCGCCAAGGCGCGCGCCGATGAATTCGGCCTCAAGGCCGTCGATCTCGACGCGATCTTCACCGATCCCTCTATCGACATCATCCTCAACCTCACCATCCCCAAGGCCCATGTCGAGGTCGGCCTGCGCGCCATCGAAGCGGGCAAGCATGTTTATTCGGAAAAGCCGCTCGGCATTGTCTTTGCCGAAGGTAAAAAACTGGTCGAAGCCGCCAAGGCCAAAAACCTGCGCGTCGGCTCCGCCCCCGACACCTTCCTCGGCGGCAGCCACCAGACCTCGCGCCGCCTCGTCGATGAAGGCGCCCTGGGCCAACTGGTCGGCGGCACCGCCTATTTCATGTGCCCCGGCCACGAACGCTGGCATCCCAATCCCGCCTTCTATTACGAAGCCGGCGGCGGCCCCATGCTCGATATGGGCCCCTATTACATCACCGATCTGGTCAACCTGCTCGGCCCCGTCGCCAAGGTGTCCGGCTTCGGCACCAAGCTGCGCGACACCCGCACCATCACCTCCAAGGACCGCAACGGCGAGATCATCCCCGTCCATGTCGCGACCCATGTGTCGGGCACTTTGGTGTTCCACAATGGCGCGGTAGTGCAAGTGACGATGAGTTTTGACGTCGCCGGCCACAAGCATGTGCCGCTCGAAATCTACGGCACCGAAGCCTCGCTCATCGTGCCCGATCCCAACCATTTCGGCGGCCAGATTCAGCTGCTCGAAAAGGGCGGCGAATGGACCGATATCGCCACCGACATGCCCTATGCCGAAGGCAATTACCGCTCCATTGGCCTGGCCGATATGGCCCATGCCATTCTCGAGGGGCGCCCCCATCGCTGCAATGGCGACCTGGCTTTGCATGTGCTCGAAGTCATGGAGGCCTTTGAAACCTCCTCCACGAGCGGTCGCGTCATCGACATCACCACGCCAGCCGAGCGGCCCGCCCAATTGGCTACGTCGCTCGTCAACGGCAAACTGGCCTGATCGAATTTAAGGAGGAATGGAATGCGTGAAGCACTGATCGTTTGGGGTGGCTGGAGCGGGCATGAGCCCGAACAATGCGCCGCCATCATTCGCACCATGCTCGAGGAAGACGGCTTCAAGGTCTATGTCGAGAACACGACCGAAGCCTTCGCCGATCCCTCCATCCGCGATCTCAGCCTGATCGTGCCGATCTTCACCATGAGCAAGATCGAGAAAGAGGAACTCTCCAACCTCACTGCCGCCGTCGAAGGCGGGGTGGGGCTGGCCGGCTATCACGGCGGCATGGGCGACGCCTTCCGCGATGCGGTCGATTACCAATTCATGGTCGGCGGCCAATGGGTGGCTCACCCCGGCAATATCATCGACTACCGGGTCAATGTCACCCGCCCCGATGATCCGGTCATGGCCGGGATCGAAAGCTTCCCCTACCATTCCGAGCAATATTACATGCATGTCGACCCCTCCAACGAGGTGCTGGCAACCACCACCTTCACCGGCGAACACGCCGCCTGGATCGATGGCGTCACCATGCCGGTCGTCTGGAAGCGCAAACACGGCCAGGGCCGCGTCTTCTATTCCTCGCTCGGCCACGTCGCGAGCGAATTTGCCGTCCCCCAAATGAACACCATCCTCCGCCGCGGCATGAACTGGGCCGCACGGTAAGACGCAAGAGGAGAGCCCCGATGACGTCCCCTCCCCCTTGAGGGGAGGGCTAGGGTGGGGGTGTCGCGGCTTCCACGTGCTCGATGCTTGCAGATAACTCGACACCCCTCCCTCAATCCCTCCCCTCAAGGGGGAGGGAGGCAATAGAACCCTGAGCCGCGTCGTAGGGACAACGCCCCTACCGCAACCGATCCGCGTAATCCCCCAAGAACACCTCAAAGCTCCGGGCCTTCTTGCCCGTCACCCTCTCGATATCCCCACTGATCCCGGCCGCCTCGCCGCGATCGTAATGGGCATAATCCTCGATCAGCCCATCGGTCTGCCATTCCGGAAACTGGTAGCTCATCATGATCTGGCGCATCTGCTCGGGCGCCATCTGCACATGCTCGATCCTCCGCCCGATGGCCCGCCCGATCTGGTCGGCCAGTTCGGCATGGCTCAGCGCCTCCGGCCCCGTCAGGTCATAGCTCTTGTTGTCATGCCCCGCCCCGGTCAGCGCCGCGACCGCCACTTCGGCCAGATCGCGCACATCCACCAGGCTCACCGGCGCTTCCCCGATCGGCGCAAAGATGCGGCCCTGCTGCCGGATCGGCTCGCGGAAGGCCAGCATTTCCTGCATGAACAGGTTCGCCCGCAGGAAGGTATAGGCCATGCCACTGGCCTTGATCGCCGCCTCCACCACCGCGTGATAGCGCAGGAACCGCACCGGCGAAGCCACATCGGCATGCACCTGCGAGAATTTGACGATATGGCGCACGCCCGCTGCCTTGGCCGCCGCGACAAAACCCAATTGCTGGGACTCGGCCCGCTCGGACGATTTGGTCAGCAGGAACGCCGTCTCCACCCCTGCCAGCGCCGCCGCCACCGAGGCGGCGTCATCGAGGTCGCCCATAACCGGAATAATATGGCTGAGCCCGGCCAGCTTTTCCGCCGCTTCAGGCGAGCGAACCAAAGCCTTGGCCGAAACGCCCTTTTGGTCGAGCAGCTTGGCAACTTCAAAACCGACAGTGCCGGTCGCGCCAGTGAGCAGGATCATTTTTTCTCTCCTTTGAGTGGTGCCGTGGAGCTACCCAGCCCCGCATCGGCCCGCCCAATATCGCCCCTCCGATCCC
>DATMSG010000195.1:0-4675 GCA_035565515.1 Devosia sp. | reverse complement strand
TGCGGGCCCCTGCAGATTTGCAAAGCTAGGACGAATTACTTCTCGTCGCGGCCCTTGAGCGCAGCGCCCAGGATGTCGCCGAGCGAAGCGCCCGAATCGGACGAACCGTAATTGGCGACAGCTTCCTTTTCCTCGGCGATTTCTAGCGCCTTGATGGACAGCTGGATGCGGGACGTCTTGCGATCGTACTGGGTGACGCGTGCGTCGACCTTTTCGCCCTTGCTGAAACGCTCGGGACGCTGGTCGTTGCGATCGCGGCTGAGGTCAGCCCGACGGATGAAGGCGGTCAGCTCGCTGTCGGCGATACGGACTTCAATGCCCCCATCGTTGACTTCGATCACGGTGCCGGTGACGACAGCGCCCTTGCGGATGCCGCCGGCTTCGCCAGCAGTGTCGCCCGAGGCGGCCGAAGCTTCGCCAGCGGAGAGCTGCTTGATGCCCAGGCTGATGCGTTCCTTTTCGACGTCAACATCGAGGACCTTGGCCGAAACCATGTCACCGCGGTTGTAGTCTTCCAGGGCCACTTCGCCCGACTTCTGCCAATCCAGATCGGACAGGTGAACCATGCCGTCCACATCGCCGTCGAGGCCGATGAACAGGCCGAATTCGGTCTTGTTCTTGACTTCGCCTTCGATGACGGAGCCGACGGGGAACTTCTCGGCGAAGGATTCCCACGGATTCTGCAGGGTCTGCTTGAGACCGAGCGAAATGCGGCGCTTGTCGGGATCGACCTCGAGCACGACGACTTCGACTTCCTGGGAGGTCGAGACGATCTTGCCGGGGTGAACGTTCTTCTTGGTCCAGCTCATTTCCGAAACGTGGATCAGGCCTTCAATGCCCGGCTCCAGTTCGACGAACGCACCGTAATCGGTGATGTTGGTCACGCGGCCGGTGAACTTGGCCTCGATCGGATACTTGGCTTCGATGCCATCCCACGGATCGGCCTGAAGCTGCTTCATGCCGAGCGAGATACGGTGGCTCTCGTGGTTGATGCGAACGATCTGGACCTTGATGGTCTCGCCGATCGTCAGCACTTCGGACGGGTGGTTCACCCGGCGCCATGCGATGTCGGTGACGTGCAGCAGGCCGTCAATGCCGCCGAGATCAACGAACGCACCGTAATCGGTGATGTTCTTGACCACGCCGTCGACAACCTGGCCCTCTTCGAGCTGCTGGACGATTTCCGAACGCTGTTCAGCGCGCGATTCTTCCAGGATAGCACGACGCGACACGACGATATTGCCGCGACGCTTGTCCATCTTCAGAATCTGGAAGGGCTGCGGCACGTTCATGAGCGGCGCGATATCGCGGATCGGGCGGATATCGACCTGCGAACGCGGCAGGAAGGCAATGGCGCCTTCGAGGTCGACGGTGAAACCACCCTTGACCTGGTTGAAGATGGTGCCTTCAACGCGCTCATTGTTGTTGTACATTTCTTCGAGCTTGACCCAGCTCTCTTCGCGGCGGGCCTTCTCGCGCGACAGCACGGCTTCACCGGCAGCGTTTTCGACGCGGTCAACATAGACCTCGACGATCGAGCCAACCTGGATGGTGCCGTCACGGCCGGCCTGGCCGAATTCCTTGAGCGCGATGCGCCCTTCGGTCTTCAGACCAACGTCGATGATCGCCAGATCCTTTTCGATCGCGACCACGGTGCCCTTAACAACGGCGCCCTCAAGGGGTTCGTTGTCGATGAACGAGTCCATCAAAAGGGATTCAAAATCTTCTTTCGTCACAGTTTGCTGTGCCAAATTCATATCTCCAGTGCACCGGGGGCTTGAGGTTGAGACCGGAAACCCGCCACTTCGCAAACGCAAAATGCCGGCGCGCGAGCGCCCGATCGATGTCTATTGGGTATGTTTCCGGACCAAAGCTTGGCTGATTGGCGGGACCGAAACACGCAAGGAGGAAATTAAAGCTGACTAGAAGACGGTCACTCGAACCGCAAAAGTCTGCAACTTTTGCTGAGTGACCTCTAGGGCTTTGCCTTGTGCGCCATGGTCGTTTCGACAATCGCGATGGCTGCGCGGAGTGCGGCCTCTATATCGAGAAGCGTCGTATCGAGCAAGTGCGCGTCGTCAGCTTTATAGAATCCGCCATTGGGATTGGCCATGTCGCGGGCGTCCCGTTCTTCTATCTGGTGATAGAGGGCGTAGCGATCAACCTCCAAGCCGCGCGATTCCAGCTGGCGGGCGCGGCGCTCCATGCGGGCCTTGCTATCGGCCTGGATGAACAGCTTCACATCGGCATCGGGGCAGATATTGGTGCCGATATCGCGCCCATCGAGCACGGCGCCGCCGGGCTGGGTCGCAAAATTGCGCTGATAATCGAATAAAGCCGCCCGCACCGGGCCGATTACCGCGACCTTGCTGGCGAGCACGCCCGAGCGGGCCGAGGTCAATTCCGCCACGTCGGCCAGATGGCTGGCGTCGAGCGCCCGCGCAGCGGCAATGGCCGCATCTTCAAAGCCGGGCTGGTCTTCCCAATCGGACACCGCGCGGCCGACTGCGCGATAGAGCAGGCCGGTGTCGAGATGGGGCAGGCCATAATGGCGGGCAAGGCCCGAGGCCAGCGTGCCCTTGCCGGAGGCGGCGGGTCCGTCAACGGCAATGATCATGGCAGCTCCCCTCGCATGCGCGTTTGTTGCCTATTGGCTTTGGCATAATCACCAGACGAAAAGAACCGGCAATCGGTAGAAATCCCCGTGCCGTGGCCAGCCAGCGCTCTACCCCGCCGAAAAGCTGGCGCCGACCGCGCTCAATGCGGTGACAAAGCTGGGGAAGCTGGCGGCGATGGGCCGCGCATCATCAATGGTGATAGGCGCCTTGCTGGCCAGCCCCAGCACCAGAAAGCTCATGGCGATGCGGTGATCGTGTTGGGTGTCGACCGGCCCGCCACCCGGCACGGCGCCGACGCCCTTGACCAGCAATTGATCGCGGCCTTCAAGGCAGTCAACGCCATTGGCGGCCAGCCCCGCTGCCGTGACCGCCAGACGATCGCATTCCTGCTCGCGCAGGGCGGCAATGCCTTCGATCATCGTTGAGCCATCGGCATAGGCCGCAGCGATCGCCAAGGCCGGAATATCGTCGAGCATGGCGCCGGCATGGTCGGCCGTCACATGCACACCCCGCAGCCGCGAGGAGCGGACGCGCAGATCGGCGACATGTTCGCCCCCCGCCTCGCGCTGATTGATGAAGGCGATATCGCCACCCATTTCGAGCAGTGTATCGATCAGCCCGGTGCGGTTGGGATTGATCAGCACATTTTCGATCACGAGATCGGAGCCGGGTACGATCAGTGCCGCGACAATGGCATAGGCGGCCGAAGATGGGTCGCCCGGCACGATGACGCGGCGCGGCTTGAGTTCGGGCAGCCCCACCAGCGTGATGGTCGCGGCGCCGGCTTCGTCAAGAACCGTCGAAATCTGCGCACCGAAATCGGCCAGCAGCTTCTCGGTATGATCGCCGGTCGGCACCGGCTCGATGATGGTCGTGGTGCCAGGGCTGGCAAGACCCGCCAGCAGCAGCGCCGATTTGATCTGCTCGGACGGCGCCTTCATGGTGTAGCGGATCGGGGCGGGGGCCAGCGGTCCCTGAATGGCGATGGGCAAATGCCCGTCATCGCTCTCCAATACGCTCATGCCTGTAACAGCCAGCGCATCGAGCAAAGGCTGCATCGGTCGCCGGGTCAAGGTCGGCCCGCCGGTTAAATGGCTGATGAAGCGATAGGGCGCCAGAACACCCAGCATCAGGCGCACGCCCGTGCCGGCATTACCGAAATCCAGCGTCGCGGTCGGCGCGAGCAGGCCATTGATCCCCAGGCCATGCACATCGCAGCCGCCTTCATGCAGATCCACAACCACACCCAGTGCGCGCAGAGCGTTTGCTGTGGACAGCACGTCCTCGGCCGCCAGCAGGCCCTCGATGCGGGTGCGGCCGACGGCCAGCGCCCCCAGGATCAGCGCGCGATGGGAAATCGCCTTGTCGCCAGGGGTGGAAAAGCGCCCGGAAAGCGGGGCGGCGCGCTGGGCGGAGAGCGGTTGGGCGTGTGGATCGGCGTCGGGCATGGCGGCCATGGGCTGGTTTGCGGCGGGGCGGGTTTAGCATGGCCCAGCCGCCCGAAGCCACCGCCGAGATGGCCGGCCGCCGTCCCGCCCGCATTTTCGGTTTGACAGGGGCCTGGTTTGCCCATAACCGGACTGACCGAAGCGGCGGCACCTGCCCCCGCAAACCCAATCCCCACGAGGAACATCGATGGCCAGTTCCGAACGCGGCACCAAGCGGACCGATCCCGATACCGGGAAGAAGTTCTACGACCTCAACATGGACCCGATCGTCTCGCCCTATACCGGCAAGAGCTATCCGCGCTCGTATTTCGAGCAGCTGCTGGTCGGCAAGCCCTCCCCCGCCACCGCCCGCAAGGTGGATGACGAGGATGAGGTCGAGGAAGAAGAGGAAGTCGAGGACGTCGCAGCGCCCGAAATCGTCTCCCTGGAAGATGCCGATGCCGAAGAATCCGGCGATGAGGCCATTCCCGATACCGACGATGTCGAAGTCGACGAAGAACTCGGCGATGATGATGCAGACGTCTTCCTCGAGGAAGACGAGGACGAAGACGACGAGCTCGGCTTCGATGTCGGCGGCGACGAAGACCGCTGATTTCAAACCACTTTTCC
>DATMSG010000194.1:0-11362 GCA_035565515.1 Devosia sp. | reverse complement strand
TTCGAGAGCCAGTTGTGCGGGAGGCCGGGCAAGAAAGCGGTGCCGCTTGGCGATGAGGCGGGGATAATCGTGATTGCCCAGAACCGCATGGACACCGAGCGGCGCCCGCAAACGGGCGAGACCGCGGGCCCAATCGCCGGGCGGGACGGGCCGGCTGAAGCGGGGACCATCCTCGAAATCGCCGACCAGGAGGATAATGCCGGGGTTGAGCGCGTTGGTTTTTTCCACAATGGCATCGAGGGCCTGGAGCCCGATCCACGGCTCGGAAAAATGAAAGTCACTGAGCATGACCAGGCGCAGCTTCAGGTCCTGCGGCCAGTTGGGTGGGTTCGGCGCATAGCGGCGCACGGCGATATTGGCATCGCCGATCCAGCTATGGGCGCCGAAGGCCCCGAGGAGCCGCTGGAGGATTGGCGCCATGCTCAATCCTCGTCTCCGGCTTCCTCGAAGAGGCTCGCCTGCATGCCGACAAACCCCTGCGGCATGGTTTTTCCCAAGTGCTGGAAAGCGATGGCGGTGAGCATGCGGCCGCGCGGCGTGCGCTGAATAAAGCCCTGTTGCAGCAGATAGGGCTCGACGATTTCCTCGATGGCGTCGCGCGGTTCGGAAAGGGCCGCCGCGATGGTCTCGATGCCGACCGGGCCGCCATTGTAGAAATCGGCGATGGTATTGAGATAGCGGCGGTCCAGTTGATCGAGACCGCGCGCATCGACATCGAGGCGCAAAAGCGCCTTGTCGGCGAGCACGGAGTTCACTTCCGAGGCCCCATCGACAAGGGCAAAGTCGATGACGCGGCGCAATAGACGTCCGGCAATGCGCGGGGTACCGCGGGAGCGGCGCGCGATCTCCAAAGCGCCATCGGGCGACATGGGCGTGCCCAGCAGGCGCGCGCCGCGGGTGACGATCTGCACCAGCTCTTGCGGCGTATAGAAATTGAGGCGGACGGGAATGCCGAAGCGGTCGCGCAGCGGCGTCGTCAGCAGGCCGGCGCGGGTGGTGGCGCCGACCAGGGTGAATTTGGCGAGGTCGATGCGCACCGAGCGCGCGGCGGGGCCTTCGCCGATGATGAGATCGAGCTGGAAATCCTCCATGGCGGGATAGAGGACTTCTTCGATTGCCGGGTTGAGGCGATGGATTTCGTCGATAAAGAGCACGTCGCGCTCTTCGAGATTGGTCAGGAGCGCGGCGAGATCGCCGGCCTTGGCGATGACCGGCCCGGACGTGGCGCGGAAACCGACGCCCAGTTCCTTGGCGATGATCTGGGCGAGCGTGGTCTTGCCCAGGCCCGGCGGTCCGACGAAGAGGACGTGATCGAGCGCTGCGCCGCGCTTTTTGGCAGCTTCGATGAAGACTTCCAGATTGGCCCGCGCATCGGCCTGGCCGACGAAATCGGAAAAGCCGGAGGGGCGCAGGGAAACGTCGAGATTATCGTCGCGGCCGGCAGAGGGGGAAGTGAAGTCGGTCACGCGAGAAGTTCCATTCCGGGTATGCGTTTGGCGGCGTCTTTGTCGAAGGTCATGATCGACCGGCAACCATCCGCAATGGCGAGGCGCGCGATCAAGGCGTCAACGAAACCAACCTTGGGCTGGCGCGACAATTGCGCGGCCTCTTCAACCAGATCGCGCCTTTCGACAACCAGATCGGGGCTTTGCAGCAAAGCGAGGACCACATCGGCAATCTGATCCTTGCCGTAGCTGTAGAGTTGGCGCAGTGCCCATGCAAATTCGGCGACGACGACAATGCTGATGTAAGCGGGATCGTTGCTCGAACGGTCCGCAAAAAATGTCTTGGCCAGCGCATGCTGGGCCGCGTTGTCATCGACAACGAGGCGCAACAGCACATTGGTATCGGCACCGATCACTTGCGCGTCGCGCGATCGAAGCGCTCGGCGATCGCTTCCCCAATCGCTTCGTCCATATCTTGGATGCTGGCCTGCCGTCCGTTCGGCGGCTTGCCCAGAAAACCCGCCAGATCGACTGCCCGCAAGGTCCGTGGCCTCACGATAGCCTTGCCATCATCCATGATCCACTCCATCTGCGCTCCCTCGCCAAGACCAAGAAAGTCCCGCACTTCCTTGGGAACGGTGGTCTGCCCCTTGCTGGTCATCCGGCCAATAAAGGATTCCTTTTTTGCCTTGACCATTCCTACTCTCCAAAAATTCCTTACTTCTAAAAATAGTAAGGACAACCGAAGAAGGCAAGGAATTATTGGCTCAGTTCCCGCAACCCCAGCCGGATCAACTTCTCGGTCGCGGTGTCATCGCCTTCCCTGGCCACCACCCGCGCCAAGGAGGCCGAGGCCTGGGCGCTGGAATAGCCCAGGTTGGTGAGGGCCGAGACGGCATCGGCGACATTGCTGCGGGCGACGCCTTCGCCGATGGCGGTCTGCAGGCCCAGCGTGCCGGCATCGATACCGCCGATGGCGGGCACCTTGCCCTTGAGTTCGGTGACGATACGGACGGCCAGCTTGGGGCCGACACCATTGGCGCGGCCGACCATGGCTTTGTCCTGCAGGGCAATGGCGCTGGACAATTCGGCCGGCGAGAGCACGGAAAGAATGGCAAGCGCGACCCGGGCGCCAACCCCCTGGACCGTCGTCAGCAGCAGGAACCAGGATTTTTCCGCTTCGCTGGCAAAGCCGAAAAGACGGATCAGGTCTTCGCGCAGGATCGTTTCGATAAAGACCACCGCTGCCTCCCCGACGCGCGGCAGGGATTGCAGCGTGCGGGTGGAGCAATGCACCTCGTAGCAGACGCCGCCGCAATCGATGAGCACCCAATCGTCACCAAAACTGTCGACGAGGCCCTTTAGCTTGCCGATCATAAAAGCGCTCCCATGCGGCGTGCGGAAACCCGGTGATGGGCGTGGCAGATGGCGACGGCCAGCGCGTCCGCCGCGTCGGCACCCTTGAAATTGGCCGCCGGCAGCAGGGTGCGGACCATGAGTTCGACCTGCTTCTTATCCGCATGGCCGGTACCGACCACGGATTTCTTGACGAGATTGGTGGCATATTCGGCGACGAAAAGCCCGTACTGCGCCGGAGTAACCAGCGCCACGCCGCGCGCCTGCCCCAGGATCAGCGCCGAACGGGGGCCGGCATTGACGAAGGTTTCTTCCACGGCCGCTTCCCCGGGCTGGTGCAGGGCCAGCACGTCCTTGAGGCCGGCGGCCAGCATCGCCAGGCGATCGGCCAGCATGCCATCGATCGGCGGGGTCACCGTTCCGGCCGCCACAAAGCTCAGGCGATTGTCGAGCGCATCGACAATGCCCCAGCCGCAGCGGCGCAGCCCCGGATCGATGCCGATGATTCGAACGGTCTTGCTCATGGCAATCCTTCTAGCAGTTTCGGCGAGCCTACCAAGACCAAAGTGAACAAAACAGAAACTTCACGGCACCAAGAACCTGTGATAGCTCAAAATTTACCCAATAGAGAAACGGGGAATTCAGAAACGGCGCCCTAGGGTCTTCCCGGACGCAGGGACAGTGATTCAGCATGATGGGGCTAGCAACGGCGCTACCGAAGCAGGCTTGGCTTTGGGTTATCCGCAAGACATTGCTTGTGACAGGCGTTTCGGTCGTTATCTCGGTGATGGCGACCGTTGTCTTTATGGCGACCTTTTCGGCCGGCGTTGACCTGCCCGGGCTTGTCGTTTCCATCGTCATGCCGATCTGCCTCGGTGGGCCGATGATCCTGGCCTTTGCCATCGGCACCGAGCGCATGCGCTATGCCAACCGGCAATTGCAGCGTCTGGCGACCATTGACGGCCTCACCGAAGTTCTCAACCGCCGCGCCTTTGCCGGTGCGGTCGAAGACTATTGCTCGGCCCCGCATCGCCGTGGCGTGCTGCTGGTGATCGATGTCGATCATTTCAAAGCCGTCAACGACCGCTTCGGCCATGACCAAGGCGATGAAGCGCTCAAGATCATTGCCGAGGAATTGAGCCGCACCATTGCCGATACGAGCCTGGTGGGACGGCTGGGCGGAGAGGAATTCGGCATCTATCTGCCCGATAGGGATCTGGTCGCGGCCGAAGCCGTGGCCGGGGCCGTGCGCCGCGCCATTATCGGTATCGACTTCAGGCCCGAAAACACGCAATGCCCATTGTCGGTGAGCATCGGCGGGGCATCCCACGACAAGCCGATCCTGTTCAGAACTCTTTATCGCCAAGCCGACGAACGTCTCTATAGCGCCAAGCAAAGCGGCCGCGATTGCGTCGCCCTGCCTCAGGCGGCCTGACCATCGCCTTTCTCTTTCTCTCTTCACCTTACCGTTCAAGAGCCAGAAGGTAGCCAGCATGATGTCACCGCGCGCGGTCAACGGTTTGCAAAGCTGGTCGAGCGTCGCGCGCTGGACCCTCTTTGGTCCTCTGGCCTGCGTCATCATCGCGCTGGTTTACAATGCCGTGGCTTTTGCCGATCTCGGCGAGGAGGCGCTGCAAAGAGCCATGCTCTCCGCCATTGTGCTGCCCCCGCTTCTGGCCGTGCCGCTATTTTTCTATCTCTCGATGCGCATTCGCTCGCTCGCCATCATGAACCGGCGGCTGGGCCTGGTGGCGCGCACCGATAGTCTCACCGCCTGCCTCAATCGCGGCGCCTTTACCGCCAAGGTAGAAACGCATCTGTCGAGCACGGCCGGCGCCCAGACCGGCGCGCTGCTGATCATCGACGCGGACAATTTCAAGGCGATCAACGATCTGCATGGCCACGACGCGGGCGACGAGGCCCTGACGATCCTGGCGCGATCCATCCGTTCGGTGCTGCGGCCCGGCGATCTCATCGGGCGCATGGGCGGAGAGGAATTCGGCGTTTTTCTGCCCGGCGTCGATCAGGCCGAAGCCGAGCGCATGGCCGAACGCGTGCGCCGGGCGGTGCAGCTGGCGCAGTTTTCGCCCCGCGGCCAGGCCTATGCGCTGACGGTCAGCATCGGCGGCGCCGTCTTTGACGGCATGACCGATTTCACCGAACTGTTCCACATTGCCGACCAGCGGCTCTATGGCGCAAAACATTCGGGCCGCAACCAGGCCGCCATCGTGCATACGCTCGATCAACCGCCGGTGGATTACAGAAAATCGGCATGAAGGGGCCGCAATGCCCGTCATCCGGCCGATGGCATCGACCACCGCGACAGGGCCGGTGGCGAGGATGGAGAGTTGCCAAGGCTCCATTCGAGCAGAGATCATGAATTCCCTTCACCTGCCGTCACCCCAGTCTTTGCCGGGGTGACAACCGAGTTCGGGTCAATTCAGGTGAAAGACGATGCTCTGGCTGCGACTTAGCCTGCGATCTTGGCGGCGTCTTCTTCGCTGATGTCGAAGTTGGAATAGACGTTCTGCACGTCGTCATCTTCTTCGAGCGTAGCGATCAGCTTCATCAGGGTCGCGCCCTTTTCCGCATCGATCGGCGTCTCGTTCTGCGGCTTCCAGATCGCCTTTACCGATTCGGCTTCCCCCAGCACCTTTTCCAGCGCGCTGGCAACTTCGGCCATGGCTTCGAAGGAGGTGTAGATATAGTGGCCTTCTTCATCGCTTTCGACATCGTCGGCACCGGCTTCGATGGCCGCTTCCATGACCTTGTCGTCGGAACCGACGGTGGCCGGATAGGTGATTTCGCCGACGCGATCGAACATGAAGCCGACCGAGCCGGTTTCGCCCAGGGCGCCACCGTTCTTGGAGAAGTAGGAACGCACATTGGAGGCGGTGCGGTTGCGATTGTCGGTCAGCGCCTCGACGATGACGGCAACGCCGCCGGGGCCGTAACCTTCATAGCGGATTTCATCATAGTTCTCGCCGTCATTGCCCGAGGCCTTCTTGATGGCGCGATCGATATTGTCCTTGGGCATGGACTGGGCGCGGGCATTGGCCACGGCCAGGCGCAGGCGGGCATTGAAGGCGGGGTCGGGCTGGCCCATTTTGGCGGCGACGGTGATTTCGCGCGCCAGCTTGGAAAAGACCTTGGAGCGCATCGCGTCGCTCTTGCCCTTGCGGTGCATGATGTTCTTGGCGTGTGAATGGCCGGCCATTCGCGCACTCCGATATTAGTAAACTGGGGTTAGGTGGTGCCTTATAAGCAAGCAAGGCCCACTTGTGAAGCACCGGGCGGCGCAGCCGTTCAGGAGGCCTGCTTGACCTTGGCGACGCGTACCGTGACGGCTCCGCTGTCGCGGTTGACCTTTTCGGCCAGGGCCTTGAGCTCATTGGTGGTGAACCCGCCGGTAACGACCACCCATTCGGAATCGATCGGGGAACTGACGACGGGCGAGGTGAGCACCTGCCCATCGACCACGAGATCGACCACCTGGCCCACATGCTGGCTGGTAAAGGCGAAAAACGCCGCCTGCCCTGCGGGGGAAAGCCTGATCTTGAGCACCGGCTGGCCGGTCAGTTCGTCCGGCTCGACGCGGGCCATGCGCACATCCAGCCCCAGCGGCTGGGCGAAAGCGGCGCCGGACAGCCCCAAAACCAGCATCAGGGCGAAAAATACCCCTCTCATCGCGCGCCGCCGGAAAGGGGTGGAACCGCCTGGGACAGTGTGCCGCCGATGCGGACGGGATGGACAGTCAGGGCCAGCCCGGTTTTCGGATCGGTCTCGACGGCAACCCCGCACAGTGTTGCTTCGCCCTCGGCGGGCGTAAAACGGCCATTGGGAATGCCGGTGAGGAAGCGGTTGAGCGGTTCATCGGCATCGACCCCGATAATGGAATCGAAATCCCCGCACATGCCGGCATCCGCCATGAGCGCAGTGCCGCCCCTGAGGATGCGGTGGTCCGAGGTGGGGATATGGGTATGGGTGCCGACGACGAGCGTCGCCCTGCCATCGAGAAAAAAGCCCATGCCCTGTATTTCCGAGGTCGCCTCGGTGTGGAAATCGACGACGACCGCATCGACCACCTCGCCGAGCGGGGCGGCGGCAAGGGCGGCTTCGACGGCGCGGAAGGGATCGTCCATGGGCTGCATGAAGACCCGGCCCAGCGCATTGACGACCAGGACCCGGTGGCCATTGCGGCCCTCGACCACCATGGCCCCACGCCCGGGGGCGCCGGGGGCAAAATTGATCGGCCGGATCAGGGTGTTTTCGCGCTCGATATAGGACAGCGCCTCGCGCTGGTCGAAGGCATGATCGCCCAGCGTGACGATATCGGCCCCGGCATCACGCAGCCCGCGGAAATGGGCCTCGGTGAGGCCCCGGCCATGACTGGCATTTTCGCCATTGATGACGACGAAATCGAAGCCATGGGTGGCGATGAGGCCCGGCAGGCGTTCGGCAATGGCATCGCGGCCGGCCTTGCCGACCACATCACCCAGAAAGAGCAGTTTCATGACTTGGCCTCGAAGAATTCGACACCGTCTTCGGTGACGACCGCATCGAGCGGAATATCGTGTGGTTCGCGCGGAATGTGGTCGAAACCCTGCGCCGAAAAGGCGAGCCCGACCAGCATCGGCCTTTTGCCCAGCGCCGCGAGCGTGCGGTCATAATAGCCCCCGCCATAGCCGAGTCGCGTGCCGGCCCTGTCAAAGCCCAGAAGCGGCATGAGGATCAGGTCCGGTGTCGCGCGGGGCGCAAGATCGGAGGGCGCCAGGGTGCCGAAGCCGGCCTCGTAAAGCGGCGCATCGCTGCCCCAGACGCGGAAATCGAGCGGTTCTCCGGCCCCGGAAACCACCGGCAGGACAACGGTCTGCCCGCCATCCATCAGCCGGATCAGGATGGGCTGGCAATCCACCTCGTCGCGAATACGCCAATAGCCGGCAATGGCATCTTCGGGGCTGAAAGCCACCTTGTCGAAGAAGTGAAAGGAAATGGCGTCGGAGGCTTCGGAGCGGAACTGGGGGGAAAGGGCCTCGCGGCGCGTCCGGGCCGTTTTGCGCAGCAGGGCCTTTTCGGCCTCTATTCCGTCTACCACTCTGCGCGCCTGTCGCTGGGAAACTCGATGCATAGGTGCCGCCCTGGCCGTGGGACGAGCGATCCCGGGAACCTACTTACGTAGGTGGGCGCCGTATGTCCAAGCCCACGGGCCTGGTCAGGGACAGCTCCCTTAGGATCGATTAAGGCCCCGGGGATATGTTGTCCTCACGCACCGGGCAGCTTGCAAGATATAGGCGCTTCGCTTCGCCCCTGCAAACCCAACCGGCACTTATTGTCATATTTAGAACTATCGGCCGTGTCGCTCCTCAGCGGCAGAACCGGCCTTGCGCCCCCGGCTGTGGGGCGCAGGCGCAACGGGAGGGGCAGTTCCGGGCGCTGGTCTACTTCTTGAGCGCCTGCACGCCCGGCAGCGGCTTGCCTTCCATCCATTCAAGGAAGGCGCCGCCGGCGGTGGATACATAGGTCAATTCGTCCTTGATCCCGGCATGGGCAAGGGCGCTGACGGTATCGCCGCCGCCGGCAACGGAAATCAGGTGCCCGTCATGGGTGCGCCTGGCCACGTGCTTGGCGATGGCGACGGTGCCCGCATCGAAGGGCTCCATCTCGAAGGCGCCGACCGGGCCATTCCAGATCACGGTATGGGCATCGTCGATGGCGCCATTGATGCGCTCGATCGACAGGGGACCGATGTCGAGGATCATGCCATCGGGATCGACGGCATCGACGCCATAGAGGCGGGTCGGCGAATTGGCCTTGAAATGCCAGGACACCACAGCGTCCACCGGCAGGATAATGGCGCAATTGGCTTTGTCGGCCTTGTCCATGATGCGGCGGGCGGTATCGGCGAGGTCCTTTTCGCAGAGCGATTTGCCCACGCCATGCCCCTGGGCAAAGAGGAACGTATTGGCCATGCCGCCGCCGATGACGAGGCCATCGACCTTGGTGACGAGATTTTCGAGCAGATCGATCTTGGAAGAGACCTTGGCGCCCCCCACAATCGCCACGACCGGCTTTTTGGGTTTTCCGAGGCCGCGTTCGAGCGCTTCGAGTTCGCCCTGCATAGCAAGGCCGGCTGCGGCGGGCAAGAGATGGGTCAGTGCCTCGGTCGAGGCATGGGCGCGGTGCGCGGCCGAGAAGGCATCGTTGACATAGACATCGCCCAGGCTCGCCATGCGCTTGGCAAGCTCGATATCATTGGCTTCTTCGCCGGGATGGAAGCGGGTATTTTCGAGCACGAGGACCGAGCCGGCAGGAGCCTCAGCGATCGCTTGCCTCGCGACCGATACATCGACCCAATCGGTGGCGACGAAGCCGACAGGATGCCCGGTGACATCGGCAACGGCCGAGCAGACCTGTTCGAGCGAGAATTCGGCATCGACCTTGCCCTTGGGCCGGCCGAAATGGGAGAGCAGCACGACCTTGCCGTCGCGCTTGACGATTTCGCGGATGGTGGGAACGAGGCGCTCGATGCGCGTCGCGTCACTCACCT
The DNA here is from genome assembly GCA_035565515.1 of Devosia sp. Lineage (GTDB taxonomy): Bacteria > Pseudomonadota > Alphaproteobacteria > Rhizobiales > Devosiaceae > Devosia. Next base: position 2,014 of record DATMSG010000194.1, on the reverse strand, counting down.
TGCCATCGGCCACGGGAACATTGAGATCGGCTCTGAGGAGCACGACCTTGTTGGAGAGGTCGAGTTCGTCGAGAGTCTTGAATTGCGCGGTCATGGACAGGCTCCGGAAGGCGTACAGAACTTGAGCCTTGGCCTATCAGGTGTGGAGAGATCGGAAAAGCGTGGAGACGAAGATTCTCTTCTAGCTCCCGACCAGGACGCTGCGCAGCTGCCGGCCGACAAGGAAGATGAGCGGGCTCGATGCGGTCCAGGCGGCAAGGCGCACGAGATCGTCGACCATGACATGGCGCGCAAAACCGGGGCTTGCCCAGGGGGCCGTGCCGACCAGACCGATAATGCGCCGGTGACGCCGGAAAAGATAAGCCAGCATCACCATGGAAGGGAGGGCAAGACCTATCAGACTGTCCAAAAAACCCGCGAGGAGCCAGGCCACCGGCAGAAACGACTGAAAGCGACGGGTGAGGTGGAACATGTCTGCGCTCCGGCCTTGCTGACGAGGCAGAATCTAGGCCGGTTTGGTGACAGCGCGTTGACGGGGGCTTAACCCGTCCCCTGGGGCCGGCCTGACGGCCTCTATGAGCAGCTGGGTTTCGGCAAATCAGCGAGGAGGAAGGCCCCCTCACCCGTCTTGCTACGCAAGCCAACCTCTCCCCCAAAGGAGAGCTGTCGCCCCGCGACCTTTTACTCAAACCCGTGCAAACAACCCCGGATAGTCCGTCACCAATCCATCCTCATCCACCGCCAGCACGGCTTCGAAATCCTCCGACTGGAAGCGGAAATGTTTTTCGTCGAGCTTGGTATAGACCTGCTCGGCGCGGCGGATTTCCATGGTCGTGGCGTCGATCCAGACCATGGCAAACTTCTGCGGTTTTCCGTCCTGCCATTCGCCGCGCCAGATGGGCAGGGAATTGGTCATGGGCGTGGGCCAGATGTCGATGTCGATGCAGCCTTTCAGGCCCGGGATCGGTTCGGCGCGGTCGTCGGACCAGCCGCCCAGGCCGTCGCAGAAGAGTTCGAGCCCCTTGCCGTCGGCGCATTCGATTTTGAGCGTGCGGGTATGGCCGTTCCCGTCGAGTTTTAGGCGGTAAAACAGCCCGAAATCCTCGCCGATAATGGCACCGCGGACGCGGGTATCGCGGCCATTGGCGATGACGTGGCAATGCTCGACCGTCCTGAGATCAAGGCCACGCCAGCGATAGGACTGATTGAGGATCAAAACGCTTCTCCCGGCACCATCGGCATTTGCAGCAAATGCGCGGGAGGAAAGCAAGGCAGGTGCGCTCGATTGATACCGGGCCCGGATAGATCAGGCCGGCGGGGTGACGCCATCGCGGATAGTGTGGAAGGTAGGAAGGACCGCGTCGAGCCGCTCGGCGTCGGTGACGCAGGAAACGGCCGTGCGACCCTTGGCGGTCTCGACCATGGAGAGGACGAGGCGAACGTGCTCGGCATTTTTCTGCTTGGGCATGCCGATGAATTCGTGGCCCTTGTATCCGTCGAGTTTGAACGAAGAATCCGAGACGAAATCGAAAATGGACGACATGCCGTCCTTGGCCATCGCAATCCAGCCCGGCGAGCCGATCTGTTCGTTGATCCTTTCGCGCGTCAGCCCGGCATTGGCCGGCACGGATTGGAAGCTGACCTGGCAGAGATATTTTTCCCCGGTCAGCGTTGCTGGATCGTCCGAAGCGGACTTGACGCCGAAGGTGACATTATAGGGCGGCGGAGATGGCGCGGCTTCGACGACAAAGGCGTCCGGCAGGGTGACCGCAAGCCCGGTTTCGGCGTCTTCGCCGGCCAGAGCCGGTGCGGCAAGAAGGACGGCGGCAAGAACCAGGGAGGAAGCAAAACGCATGGCAAAGCCCGGAAGGTGGTGATTTTGCCCCTGATTGTGCCAGAAGGACGGCAACAAGACGATTGGCCAAATGGTCGCTTTTGGGCGCGCTCACACAACCCCCGTCTGTCATCCCGGCGAAGGCTGGGGCCCAACTTGAGATTTCGGGATGGGCCCCGG
>DATMSG010000193.1:0-2655 GCA_035565515.1 Devosia sp. | reverse complement strand
AGGGGTGCTGCGCCCACGCTTTGCCGCTGGTTGAGGGCGCTGGACCCCTCATCCGCCCCTGAGGGGCACCTTCTCCCACAAGGGGAGAAGGAAGGGAGCAAAAAATCTCTCTTTGTGGAATCCCTGCGGCAAACTGCCTGCTGCCCTTGCCTTTGCGGTCACAAATTGTAAATGTCCAACCCCGGCTTGCCGGGGTTTTTTGTCGCTCCCAAGGGCGGCCGCGTAGTGCCAAGGATTGATCGTCAATGAAAGTCACGCTCGAACGCAATCATCTGCTCAAGTCGCTGAGCCATGTGCATCGCGTGGTCGAGCGGCGTAATACCTACCCCATTCTCGCCAATGTGCTGTTCAAGGCGGCTGAGGACCGGGTGGAGCTGCGCGCCACCGATCTCGATATCGAAGTGACCGAGGCCGTTCCGGCCATGGTCTCCACTCCCGGCACCACCACCGTGCCCGCGCACACGCTGTACGAAATCGTTCGCAAGCTCAGCGATGGCGCCGAAGTGCGCTTGGAAACCGATGGCGGCGAGAACATGGTTCTCACCTCCGGCCGCTCGCGTTTCAATCTCGCGTGCCTCTCCCCCGATAGCTTCCCAGATCTCAAATCCGGCAGCTTCGGCCATGAATTCGCCATTGCGGCTTCGGCCCTGCGCGAGCTGATCGAGCGTACCCAATTTGCCATCTCCAACGAGGAGACGCGCTATTATCTCAACGGCATCTATTTCCATGCCGTGGAAAACTCCGCTACCGGCACCGTGCTGCGTGCCGTCGCCACCGATGGCCACCGCATGGCCCGCGCCGAAATCGAAGCGCCGGCTGGCGCCAAGGGCATGCCCGGCATTATCGTGCCGAAAAAGACCGTTGGCGAAGTTCAGAAACTGCTCGATGGCGCCGAGGGCGAGGTCAAGGTCGAAGTCTCCGACACCAAGATCCGCTTCACCGTCGGCCCCGTCGTGCTGCTCAGCAAGCTGATCGAAGGCACTTTCCCCGATTACGATCGGGTGACGCCGAAGAACAATGACAAGCAGATGAATGTCGACCGGGCGAGCTTTGCCACCGCGGTCGATCGCGTCTCCACCATTGCGTCCGATCGCGGCGGCAAGGCCGTCAAGCTCTCGGCCAAGGATGGCCTGCTCGAACTCTCGGTCACCAATCCCGACCATGGCACGGCCAGCGAAGAGCTTGCCGTCGAATTCGACACCGATGGCTTTGAGATCGGCTTCAATGCGCGCTATTTGCTCGACATTATCGGCCAGATCCGCAGCGAAAGCGCCATCTTCATGTTCAACGACGCCGGCTCCCCCACGCTGGTCAAGGACGAAGGCGAGACCAAGGCGCTGTATGTCCTGATGCCGATGCGGGTTTGATCGACAGATCGAGCCGCAAACGCGATGCCTCCCTTCTCCCCTTGAGGGAGAAGGTGCCCGAAGGGCGGATGAGGGGTCCTGCAATGCTGACTGCAACAACCCCTCACCCGTCTCGGCTGCGCCGATCCACCCTCTCCCTCAAGGGGAGAGGGAAGGCTCCGAACGCCGTGCGGCTCCGGCGGCCAATCATGGGCGCATGTGCCGGGATAGGCCCATATTGACCCGCCACCTCTCCCGCCTCCGCCTCACCGCCTTCCGCAATTACACGGCGGCGGCTTTGGACCTCGATGATCGCCATCTGGTCCTCACCGGCCCCAATGGCGCCGGCAAGACCAATCTGCTCGAAGCGGTGAGCCTGCTCTCGCCCGGCCGCGGCCTGCGCCGGGCCAGCTTCGACACCGTGCAGGCCCAGGGCAGCGACATCGGCTGGGCGGTCGCGGCAACGGTCGAGACCGATGATGGCCCCGCCGATATCGGCACCGGCGCCATGCCCGATGGCGGCCGCCGCGTGCGCATCAATGGCGCCAATGCCCGCTCCATCGAAGCGATGAGCGATTACCTGCGCGTGCTCTGGCTCACCCCTGCCATGGATGGTCTGTTTTCCGGCCCCGCCAGCGACCGCCGCCGGTTTTTGGATCGCCTGGTCACCACGCTCATCCCCAGCCATTCCTCGTCGGTTTCCGACTATGACAAGGCCATGCGCCAGCGCAATCGACTGCTCGAAGAGGGCGGGGATATCAGGTGGCTCACCGCTATCGAAGTGCAGCTCGCCGAGCTCGGCGCCTCCATCCATCTGGCGCGCACCGATAGCCTCACGCATTTGCAAGCGCTGATCGAACAAAGCCTGGATGACGTAAGCTTCCCCGCCGCCCATCTGGCGTTGACGCCGCTATTTGAAAACGAGGCTGAGCCCACCTCCTCGGCCGCGCTCGAAACCGCTCTAATCCAGACCTGGCAGGGCTCGCGCGGCCTTGATCGCGCCGCCGGACGCACCATATCTGGACCACACCGTGTCGATCTCGAAGTGACCTATGCCCAAAAGGGCATGCCGGCCGCCTTGGGCTCGACCGGCGAGCAGAAAGCCTTGCTGATCGGGCTGATCCTGGCCCATGCCAGATTGGTCAAATTGCGCACGGCGATTACCCCATTCCTGCTGCTCGACGAAATCGCCGCCCATCTCGATCCGGACCGCCGCCGGGCCCTGTTTTCCGCCCTCGATGGGCTGGGGACGCAATGTTTCCTCACCGGCACCGACCGGCTCCTGTTCGAGGCCCTCGGTCCCCGCGCC
>DATMSG010000192.1:0-22162 GCA_035565515.1 Devosia sp. | reverse complement strand
TGCGTCTATGGCGGGTTCTTCAATGCCGGGCTCGGCATACTGCTCCTGGCCTTTCTCGCCATGGCGGGGATGAGCGACATGCACGCGATGAACGGGCTGAAGCTGTTCATCTCCTCGACCATTGCACTGGTCGCCGTGGTGCGGTTCATCCTCAATGGTTCGATCGACTGGTATCACGGCTCGATTGCGCTGGTGGGGGTGACCACCGGTGGCTATGTGGCGGCGCGGCTGGCTCGGTACATTCCGACGCATTGGATCAGGATCGGGGTGATCGTCTATGGGATCGCCATGACCCTTTATTTCTTCTGGACGGCCTACGGCGCGCAGGTATGAGCGCCGGGGCGCGCAGGCTTGAGCGCCGGACGGCAATTGACGCCTCCGGTTATAGGAACAGGTGGACGGAACCTCGGAGCGGCAGACGCTTCGTGGATAGTAAAAGTATGAAGCGTCGCCGCTCCGAGGCGCCAATTTTTCGGACAGCCCGGAATCGCGCCCTTTGATCGCTCGTCGCAGGGGACGCCGGGCCCGAACGCGCGGATGGAGACGATCCACCACGGTTGGCCCTCCCCGCTACTGTCGTCTGCAGACCGTCCGTGCGGGGTTGTGAGGGAAGATTAGCACCGCACAACGAGGCGAGGATAAGAGGGATAAGTGGGGTGGGTCCCTCCCCCGGCGGAGGCCGGGGCCGATCTCCCGCGGTTAGTGGGCTACGATGAATAGACAGGGGTCGACAAATCTAGACCGTTTCACCTTTGAGCTGAAACACAAGTAGACCTCATCCCGTCGAAGGGTTCTGACTGGCTGCAATCGCTCCAGTGGAGCGATTGCAAGAAAGAACGCCCGGAGCGCTATGCGCGTCGGGCTATGGGCGTGGCACGATGTCTCCACTCTCTCGACCTCGTGGTTCGAGGCTGCGCTCCGCTTCGCACCTCACCATGAGGTCTCTTCGAACGCCCGTTTCAAGGCAAATGTGAATGGTCTAGGGGCGCATCAACTGGATTTTCGAATCCATACCGCCGCATCGTGAAAGGGCGCGCCGCCGAAGGGAGGGGCGGGACGGGCCGTGGTCAGCATATTGATCCCCTGCCCGCCGCGATGGGCCTTGTTGCGGTGCAGGCCCTCGGCGATGAGCGTGCCGGTGGGCAGGCCCTCGAAGAGACGGGCCGTCAGCTGGACCTCGCCGCGGCGATTGCCGACCGTGACGGGCTCGCCATCGGCGATGTGATGAGCGGCGGCGTCTGAGGGATGGATGAAGACCGAGGGCTCGCCCTCGCGCTTGAGGCTGCCGGGCGTCTGGTTGAAGGAGGAATTGAGGAAGGCACGGGCGGGGCTGGTGGCGAGCTTGAAGGGATGCTCGGCATCGGTCCTTTCGGTGATGTCCCAATGATCGGCGAAGCGCGGCATGGCCGATGGCTCGCAGACCCAGCGATAGCCTTTCTTCTTGGCCACCGCGTCCCAATCGGGCTCGAAGCGGAAACGGCCGTCGGGCCAGCCGAAGCCGTTGGCGAAGCGGGCGACCTCGTCGGGGCGCTCCTTGTCGATGAAGCCGGTCTTTTCGACTTCCTCGAGACCGGGCAGGCCCGAGCGGGCAAAGGTTTCGGCGACCACTTCGCGATCGGTGGTCGAGAAGACGGGGTCGGTGCTGCCCAGCCGCAGGGCCAGGGCATTAATGACATCGTGGTTGGAACGGGCTTCGCCGGGGGCCTCGACCACGGCGGGGCCGAAGAGAATGCGGGTATGGCCGCCGCGGGTGTAGTAGTCGTTGTGTTCGAGGAACATGGTGGCGGGCAGGACGATATCGGCCAGTTCGGCCGTTTCGGTCATGAACTGCTCGTGGACGACGAGGAAGAGATCGTCGCGCAGGAAACCCTGGCGCACCAAAGTCTGGTCGGGGGCGACGCAGGCGGGGTTGGTGTTCTGCACGATCATGGCGTGGACCGGGGCGCCGTTCTGGAGCGCGGCGGCATTGCCGGTGAGGATGGGGCCGACTTCGGACATGTCGAGCAGGCGCGGCGTGCCCTTTTGCAGATGCGTGCCTTCGAGGCGCGACTTGTCGAGGCCCCAGGTGCCGGAATTGGAATGGAAAGCGCCGCCGCCGCGGTGTTGCCAGGCGCCGGTCATGGCCGGAATGGAGAGCGCCGCATGCATGGCCGTGGCGCCATTGGTCTGGCGGGAAAAGCCGTAGCCCAGGCGGAAGAAGGTTTTGGGCGTTTTGCCGACGAGATGGGCGAAGGCGAGGATTTCGGCGACGGAGAGGCCGGTGATCTCGGACGCCCATTCGGGGGTGCGCGTCTGCAAATGCGCTTCGAGAGCGGGCGAGAAGTCGGTGTATTTTTCCATATAGGCGCGATCGGCGAGGCCATCGCGCAGAAGGATATGCATGGTGGCCGCGGCCAGGGCACCATCGGTGCCGGGGCGAAGGACGAGGCCCATATCGGCCTGGTCCATGGTGGCGGTGCGATAGATGTCGACGACCACGATCCTGGCGCCGCGGGTTTTGCGGGCCTTCATGGCGTGGGTCATGACATTGACCTGAGTATGCACCGCATTGGTGCCCCAGATGACGACGCAATCGCTCTCGGCCATCTGCTCGGGATTGACGCCGCCGAGGAGGCCCGTGCCGGCGATATAGCCGGGCCAGGCGAGGCCGGTGCAGATGGTGTCATATTGGTGGGAATAGCCGCGGACGGCCCGCAGGCGCTCGATGCCGTCCCGATGCACGTGACCCATGGTGCCGGCGTAAAAATAGGGCCAGATGGATTCGGGGCCGTGCTCGGCCTCGATGGCGAGGAAGCGGGTGGCGATTTCGTCGAGCGCTTCGTCCCAGGAGATGCGCTGCCACTGCCCTGCCCCCTTGGGGCCGGTGCGGCGCAGGGGATGGGTCAGGCGCTCGGGGTGGTGGATGCGCTCGGCATAGCGGGCGACCTTTTCGCAGATCACGCCAGCCGTATAGGGATCGTCCTTGGCGCCGCGCACGCGGCCCACCTTGCCATCGGGAAGGATATCGACATCGAGCGCGCAGACCGATGGGCAGTCGTGCGGGCAGACGGAGCGGATGGTGTGGTGGGGCGTGGGGGCGTTCATGGGGAGGAGGCTAAATGAGCGGCGCCTCCGCGACAATCGCATTGTGGTGATGGCTGGGATTTGCGGGGGTGATGGGAGCCCCCACCGGCCCCCTTGGAGCGAAGCGTTCGCTTTTCGTCGCGCCTGCCCCCCGCTCAGGCGGCGAAGGCCTTGGTTGCGGTTTCGGTATTGCGCCGGGCGCGGGTGGCGGCGTGTTTGGCGAGCTGGGCGGCGCCGCCATGGAACTGGGAGAAGGTGATGCGGCCCGAGGTGCCCGTGATGGTGATGCCGCGCCAATTGGGGCGGACGGAGCGGACCTCGGCCCATTCGAGGGTCGTCTCGGTGCCGCGGGCGGTGCGCTGCGTCACCCGGCGATTGTCCCAGCGGGTGGTGGTAAAGAGCCCGGCCATGCCGATGGCGAGGGAACCGGCCGCAAGCAGGATCACGGCGAGATAGGTGGCGACGAGCTGGGTGGTGTCGGCCGCCTGCCCCATGAAGATGACGGCGGAGAGCAGAACCGCGGCAAGCGCGGCCGAGCCGTAGCAGGCGAAATATTCGACGAGCGAGGGCCGCAGTTCGGACCAGCCGCCTTCGACCATGATGCCCTCTTCGGGCTGGATCAGCCGCAGGGCCAGGAATGCCGCATAGCCGAAGGCCACCACACCGGCGGCGCGGGAAAGCGGCAAATGGGCCGTCATGGGCAAATATTTGAGAGCAATGAGAAGGGTAATCACGAAAAGCGGCAAAGCCACTTCCTGCCAACGCAAGGGCACGCTTGTATCTCCAGAAATACGGGGCCGGTGACGCAATTCGGCGAGTGAATATCGTGAAGAGTACAGGGCCAAAGTGATTTGACCATTCACATTTCCGCCATAAGGCGGGCAGCGGCTTCACAAAGACGCGCCTGTTGCGAATGCGCAACCTCTTCTGTCGATTCAAACGTCTCAAACAGGGGTTCAACTGCTTGCCGGAGCGATTCCGCTTGGACGCACAACAGATTGAATCGGCACAAGGAATTCGCCGTCAGGCGTGCCGGAGCCGCTGCGGCTTGACCCCCGGGGCAGCCCAGCCAATATTGACGGCGGGCATACGGCTTTGGGGGAGGCTGGGATGGATCTGTTTGCGGCCGAAACGGCGCCTTTTGCCGTCGCACTGGGACTGGCGCTCGCCATTGCATTGATCGAGCTGGCCGGCGTGCTGATCGGGTTGAGCCCGAGCGAGGCGATCGACCGCACGCTTCCCGATGCGGACGCTTCGGGGTTTGAACCGCGGCTGTTGAGCCGGTTGCTCAACTGGCTCAGTTTCGGGCGGCTGCCGGCGCTGATCGTGCTTGTTCTGGTGGCCGCAGGCTTCGGGCTCGGTGGGTATATCGTGCAAGAAGCGATGCGGCGCCTGTTCGGCCTTGCGCTGGAGCCGGCCATTGCCAGCGCGCCGGCCGCCGTCCTTTCGCTGTTTGCGACCCATCATGTGGGGCATTGGCTCGGAAAACTGATGCCGCACGAGAAGACCGATGCAGTGAGCACGGCGGACTTTATCGGGCGCGTTGCGACCGTGTTCCGCGGCACGGCCGGCAGCGGCAAACCGGCCGAGGCAAAGCTTACCGATAGTCACGGCAAGACGCATTGTGTGCTGGTCGAGCCGGACGATGTTCAGCAACTGCTTCCGGAAGGTTCGGAAGTGGTGCTGGTGCGGCGCGAGGGCCATGTGTTTCGCGCCATCGTGCGGCTCAAGCCGGTGCAGTAGTGGCATCGAGCGCAGGAATCTGGACGGAGCGGAACTAAAGGCTGGTGTTTGTGGCTTCACCCGGTCCCGTCCGCCTCCATTCAGAGGAGGTGAAGGCGGAGCCGGCATAGGTCATCATCGCTGATCCATGCCGTTGCAATCGATTTCGATGGACGGAAAGTCGGCCGGGCGCTAGGTCTCTGCGCTCTCTGGGAGGGGACAATGACCGTGACGCCACGTCTGCCGGTGACGGCGCTGCTTGGAACGAACATGTTCTTTTCGGGCGTCACCTATGCCGCTACCCTGCCCTATGCGTCGCTGGTGGGCGTGGACACGCTGGGCCTGTCGCCGGGCCTTTTTGCCACGGTGATGAGCGTGGGCGCCATTCTGGGGACCTTCGTGTCGCTGGGGCTGGGCTATGTTTCGGACAAACTGCCCGACCGGCGGCTGCTGGTGCTGATCACGGCGCTGGCGGGCCTTCTCGCCCATGGGATGATCTATCTCTGGCCGACGCAATTGAGTTTCATGATCGCCATGGCCGTGGTGATGCCGGTCGCGGGGGCCTGCTATGGGCAGTGCTTTGCCTATGTGCGCGTCTACTATCTGAAGCATATGCCGGCGCGGGCGGATTTCATGGTGACGACCATGCGCACCGTATTCACGCTTGCCTGGATCATCGTGCCGCCCATTGCCGGCTGGGTGGCGGCAAAGTTCAGCATTTTCAACGTCTTCCTGATGTCGTCCCTGAGCTATGCCGCCATGGGCGGGATTTTTGCGCTGCTGATTTCGGACAGGGCGACGGCGGTGCAGATGCCGGCGCCGGTGCGGGCCGAGGGGGCGTCGCTGCTGTCGACTTTCGTCCTGCCGCTGGGCACGCTGACCGGGCTTGTCGGGCTGGTGGTGATGACGGCCGCCATGCGCATTCTCAGCTTCACCGCGTCGCTATTCATCGTTGGCGATCTCGGCGGAACGGTTACCGATGTGGGCTTTTATGCCGGCATTACGGCGGCGGTCGAAGCGCCGTGCATGCTGCTGCTGGCCTATCTCACGACCCGGTTCAGCAAGGAAACCTTGCTGGCGGCAGCGGGGATCGTGATGGCGGTGTTCATTGGCCTTGTCAGTATTTTGACAAACATGACGGCGCTTTATTGGCTGCTTGTTCTCAATGGACTGGGGACGGCGGCGCTGATGAGCGTCAATATCGCCTATGTGCAGGATGCGATCAAAGGCCGGGTGGGGCTTTCGACTTCGCTCGGCGATGTGGTGGCGATTGCCGCTAACCTGTTGGGCGCAATGGCTTTTGGCGTGTTGACGAGCGGCGGGAACTATCGCTTTGCGCTGATGGTGGCGGCCGGGGTTTCGGTCGCGGGCGCCGCGATCATGGCCTTGGGGAACCTGTCGCGGATGGGTCAATTGCGGCCGGCCGAACAGGCCGGAACCGCAGTATAAATCCCCGCCCGAGGGCGGGGATAGGTTTCATGCTCAGTCCTGCGCGCGGACCTTTTTGTGGTCCTTGGACTTGGGCTTGCGCGGCGCTTCGCCTTCGGCGGGCTTGGACCATTTTGGCTTGCCCTTGTTCTTGTCGAAGGGTTTGTTTTCCTTCGGTTTGAAGGACTTAGCCGGGCGCGGGCTGGCGGCGGCAGGAGCGGAAAAATCGTCCGGGCGGAGATTGCCGGAGCCGTAGCGCTGCTTGCGATCGGCGCGTTCGGGGCGCGGCGCGGCGGGGTCGTAGGCGACCGGCGGACCGGGGGGACGGCGCCTCGATTGGGGTTTTTGTTCGGTGGGACCGTCGATGGCGGAGATGTGGACGCCCTTTTCGCCGGTGCCGTTCTTGCCGACGCTTTTGATGAAACTATCCACCTTATCCGCGGCCACTTCGAAGATGGTTTCGGTGTCGAAAATGCGGATGGAACCGATGGCGCCCTTGGTGACGCCGCCGGCCTTGCAAATCATGGGCAAAAGCCAGCGTGGCTCGGCTCTTTGCTTGCGGCCGACCGTGACCTTGAACCAGGTGCCGCCGGCAAAAGCGTCGCGGGTGCGCGGCTCGCGCTTGTCGAAATCGGTGACCAGGGTTGCCGAGATATCCTCGGGGATGGGGCGGGCGGCGAGCTGCAGGCGCAGATAGGCTGCGGCCAGTGCCTCAGGGGCCCATTTGGTTAGCAGACTGTTAACACTGACCTGCTCGTCTTCGGTGATCGCGTCACTGAGGAGCGGATTGGTCAGGATGGACTCGCGATAGCGCGCGTCGATGGCCTCGGCGGTCGGGGGAGCGATGTTCTCCGCCTCGATTTTCGCGGTGCGCAGGATCGACTGGGCGACGCGGCGGCGATGGGTGGGGGCGATGACGACGCAGGTGCCCTTGCGGCCGGCGCGGCCGGTGCGGCCGGAACGGTGCAAGAGCGTTTCGGCATTCATCGGTAGCTCGGCATGAATGACGAGGTCGAGATTGGGCAGATCGATACCGCGAGCGGCAACGTCGGTGGCGACGCAGATGCGGGCGCGGCCATCGCGCATGGCCTGGAGGGCATTGGTGCGCTCGGCCTGGGTCAATTCGCCCGAAAGGGTGACGACGTCAAAACCCCGATTGTGAAGGCGGGCGGAGAGATGTTTCACCGCTTCGCGGGTCGAGGCGAAGACGATGGTATTGGTGCTTTCGTACCAGAGCAGGGTATTGATGACGGCGTTTTCGCGCTCGTCGGCCGGCACGGTCATCAGCTTGTAGTCGATGTCGGCGTGCTGCTCGCCCGATGAGGTGGCGGTGATGCGCAGGGCATTGCGCTGGAAGGTTTCGGCGAGCTTGGCGATGGGTTTGGCGACCGTGGCCGAGAACAGCAGGGTGCGGCGCTCTTCGGGGGCCGTTTCGAGGATGAATTCGAGGTCTTCGCGGAAACCGAGATCGAGCATTTCGTCGGCTTCATCGAGCACGACGGCGCGGAGCGAGGACATGTCGAGCGCGCCGCGGGTGATGTGATCGCGCAGGCGGCCCGGCGTGCCGACCACGATATGGGCGCCATGCTGAAGGGCGCGGCGCTCTGTACGCGCATCCATGCCGCCGACACAGGAGACGATGCGGGCGCCCATTTGCGCATAAAGCCATTCGAGCTCGCGCTGCACCTGCATGGCGAGTTCGCGCGTCGGGGCGATGACGAGGGCCAGGGGGACTTCGGCGCGAGGGAGCGTTTCGGCGCCATCGAGAAGGGTCGGGGCGATGGCCATGCCGAAGGCGACGGTCTTGCCCGAGCCGGTCTGGGCGGAAACGAGGAGATCGCGGCCATCGGCCTCGTCTTCGATGACGGCGGACTGAACCGCGGTGAGATTCTCATAACCCTTGGCGGCCAGAGCGGCGGCGATGGGGGCAAAGATGTTTTCAGGCAGGGACATAAAGGGGCTTTCATAAAGCGGAATAGCCCCGGTGAGCGCGATGTCCGTTCCCAAGAGGCGGCATCTTCGCTGGCATAAGGGCTTTTGTGGCGCCGGATTCCCCACCATTTCGGGGAGCGTCGTCGGGCTTGCCGGTGCAGTCTAGCACAAACAAGCAAAAAGGCCGCCCGGCTGGGCGGCCAATATTGAGTGCTGTCTAACGGCGGCCCCTGCTCTTGGCAAGGCTCGCGCCTGCATATGGGGCTAGGCCCCTTCGCATGGCTCAGGCCGCAGATTGCTCGGTCACCTAGGGGCTGTCATCCCGGCGAAGACCGGGATCCAACTCGATATCTCAGGATGGGCCCCGGCCTTCGCCGGGGTGACAACCGTGGATGAGGGCACTGCGTCGGCCGATTGTGGCCTCGGCTTTACGCCTTGGGCTGCTTGCGCAGTTCGGAAACCGGCTTGCCCTTGAAACCCCAGTTTTCAAGCGGCACTTCGTCGATGACGACATGCGTGCTTTCGGGGTTCTTGTTGAGGACGCGAACCATGATCTCGGTAATGCCCGCGATCACCTCGGCCTTTTGCTCGGCCGTGACACCGTCATCGAGAATGCGGACGTTAATGTAGGGCATAGGCCCCTCCCCTGGATCATGGCGCAAGCCGGGCAAATCGATCCAGCGGAGCGATTTGCCGGCCGTCGCGTCTTAGCCGACCAGTTCTTCAGCGGTGAAGAAGAACTTGATTTCTTCGGCAGCGGTTTCCGGAGCGTCGGAACCGTGGACCGAGTTTTCGCCGACGGAGAGGGCGAATTCCTTGCGGATGGTACCCTCGGCAGCGTTTGCCGGGTTGGTGGCGCCCATGATTTCGCGGTTCTTGAGAATGGCGTTTTCGCCTTCGAGGACCTGGACGACAACCGGAGAAGCGATCATCTGCTCGACGAGTTCGCCGAAGAAGGGGCGTTCCTTGTGAACAGCGTAGAAGCCTTCGGCCTGAGCGCGGGTCATGTGGATCTTCTTGAGGGCGATCGGACGCAGACCGGCGTCTTCGAACTTGGTCAGGATCTTGCCGATGAGGTTACGGCGGACGGCATCGGGCTTGATGATGGAGAAGGTGCGTTCAATCGCCATGGCGAGAAAATCCTGATTGGGTTTGGAAAGGTGGCGCCTTTTAGCGGGAGAGTTTGACGGAGGCAAGACGGGGTGCGCGAGGCGTGTGCTACTCTGTCAATGCTAAAGAGCCATGGTCCATAGTGCCGAGCACGTATTGCCATTGAAATCTATTTAGAGGCTCAAACGACGCGGGTGTATCCGACAGTATGAATACCCTTCCCGTTTTTCCGAACCGTCCATTTTGCAAGCGGTATGTGCAACAGAGAAACACGTATATACGGTTTGGGTTGACGCTATCGTACGGCTCGCTGTCCAAGGGGGTATGAACGATGCGAGATACACCCGCTGTTCCGTTTGGGAAAACTGCGGCTCCCACCAGGTTATCGGCATTTAGAGAGCGCTCTCCGAAAAAGACGCTGTCTCTTACTGGACCCATGTTTTGGGTACGCTCTATATCAACAATATCAACAGTGAAATGAACTCCCGTCGCCACGGTCCTGCCGACGTTACGAGCTATTGCATGTACGTGCGCGAAAATCATGCCACCCTTAACGGTCAATGCAACAGAGGGAGGCTCTACATCCATCCAAGGTCTTTGATCTAAGCTAGCAATAGAATTCGCTTCATTTGCTGCCTGAACAGCGCTCTTGGTCTGTTTGAATGTTTGGATTACCCAGTAGAGGGCGGCCAAGGTACCCAAGGTTCCGAGGGATGTAAAAATGGCCGCGAGCCACTGAGGGAATGTGTCGGCCCACCAAATTTTGGAGATGGCGCCATCTAGCGCCTGTACAGCAGAGCGTTGGCTAACCTCGATAGCTGAGAAGAGCGACGCCAACACTGCTCCACCGACGACTAAAAGCAAAACCAAAAACGCAGTTTTTTCGTGATTGTTACGCCAAGTCATATCGGTGAATCGCTCTCACAAGTTTCCGAGAGAGATGTTAGCTGTACCAACTAGGCTACCAAACGCAAAACAACACCAGCAAAGGCCCATCTCTAATCTCAGGATGGGCCCCGGCCTTCGCCGGGGTGACAGCCGGTGTTTGACGAAGCTTCAGCAAAGTCCCTGACGCAGCGCTATGTACCGACCTTCCCCCGAGCGAGAGGTGAAGAAGGATCAGTCCTGCTCGACATCCGCCGTGCCGGTGCCGATGACCTGGCCGTCCTTGCCGGTGAGGGTGACCTCGATGCGCGAGACGGTGTGGTCGGCTTCGATGGCGTATTTTACGTCGTGTTCCTTGATCTGCATGGTGCAGACTTCGGCGGTGGAGGTGACGGGGAAGTTTATGGCCAGGGTGCCATCGGTGATGTCGCCGGGTTCGGCGCGGCCGATGTCGTCGCAGGCGCCGCCGTCGAATTCGAAATCGACGAGGATCTGGAACGGATTGATGCGGGTGGCATCGAGGTCGTTGAGCGGCCGGCTGTCCTGGGCGAGGGCGGGCGCGGCGAGGCCGATGGTGGCGGCGAGGGCGAAAGCGAGGCGGGCGTCAAACATGTGGGCGTCCTTTTTGCTCGGTGAGTGATGCAGAAATGCCTGTCTGGGCGATTGGATGCGTGAATTCGGGCGACAGATTGGCACGGACGCCCCATTGGAGTTGCCATAACCAAGCCTTAACTCTATCCAGCACCGAACAGTTTATCGCGGCCCCCTGCCCTATGCAGGACGTGTTGTCCGCGTAGCCCCATTTGCCCGGACGATTATTTTCCTGCCATGCTGACCATTTCCAATCTCACTTATCGCATCGAAGGCCGCGAGCTGTTCGAAGAGGCCTCCGTGGTCATTCCGACGGGATCGAAGACCGGTTTTGTAGGCAAGAACGGCACGGGCAAGACGACCCTGTTTCACCTGATCCAGGGCAATATCCATCCCGATGCAGGCAATATCGAACTGAACAAGAAGGCCCGGATCGGCGGGGTGGCGCAGGAAGCGCCGGCTGGCGAGGAAAGCGTGCTCGAAGTGGTTCTCGCCGCGGACAAGGAGCGCACGGCGCTCTTGGCCGAAGCCGAGACGGCGACCGATGCGCACCGGATTGCCGAGGTTTATACACGGCTTGCCGATATCGACGCCTATTCGGCCGAGGCGCGGGCTTCCTCCATCTTGAAGGGGCTTGGCTTCGAGCAGGACCGGCAGAATGGGCCGACGCGCGAGCTTTCGGGCGGCTGGCGCATGCGCGTGGCATTGGCGGCGGTGCTGTTTTCCCAGCCCGACCTGCTGCTGCTTGACGAACCGACCAACTATCTCGATCTCGAAGGCACGTTGTGGCTGGAAAAATACCTCGCCACCTATCCCTATACGGTGTTCATGATCAGCCACGACCGTGACCTGCTGAACAAGGCGGTCAATTCGATCGTGCATCTCGAACATCGCAAATTGACCTTCTACAAGGGCAATTACGACACGTTCGAGAATACGCGCCGCATGCAGATGGAGCTGCACAACAAGAGCCGCGACAAGGCGCTCGACCAGGTGGCGCATCTGCAGAAATTCGTCGATCGCTTCAAGGCCAAGGCGACCAAGGCCAAGCAGGCGCAATCGCGCATGAAGATGATCGAAAAGCTCAGGCCGCCGGCGGCGCTGTTCGACGAATTCTCGGCACCGTTCAAATTCCAGCAGCCCAAGGCCGAGGGCGCCACGCCCATGCTGACGCTGGACGGGGTTTCGGCCGGCTATGGCGACAAGACCATTTTGCGCAATATCAATATGCGCATCGATCCCGATGACCGGATCGCGCTGATCGGGGTCAACGGCAATGGCAAATCGACTTTTGCCAAGCTGCTGGCCGGCGATATCGAGCCGATGGGCGGGCAATTGCGAAAGGGCAAGAAGCTCGAAATCGCGCATTTCGCGCAGCACCAGATGGACAAGCTCAAGCCTGAATGGACGCCATTCGAGCATGTGATCGAGCTGATGCCGACCGATAGCGAGGCCAAGCGCCGCAGCCGGTTGAGCCAGATGGGGCTGACCAAATCGCGCATGGACACCAAGGCGAAGAACCTTTCGGGCGGCGAGCGGGCGCGCCTGCTGATGGGGCTCATCACCTTTGGCGGGCCGGGGATGATGATCCTCGACGAGCCGACCAACCATCTCGATATCGACAGCCGCGATGCGCTGGTGCATGCGCTCAACGACTATGAAGGCGCCGTGCTGATCATCAGCCACGACCGCCATCTGATCGAGGCGACCTGCGATACGCTCTGGATTGCCGAGGGCGGCACGATCAAGGAACTGGACGAGGATCTCGACAGCTATCAGCGCAGCATTACCTCCAGCAAGGAAGGCAAATCGAGCGGCCCGGGCGGGACCGGCGCGCGAAAACTATCCAAGCAGGAAGCGGCGGCGCGGCGGGCCGAGCTGGCGCCGCTCAAGACCTCCATTAAGGATGCGGAAACCAAGATTTCCCGTTTGAAAGTGGAAATCGAGAAGATCGAGGCGCAGTTGGCCGATCCGAAAGTCTACAACGGGCCGGCCGATCGCCTGATTGCGCTGGGCAAGGACAAGGCGCGGTTTGGCGCCGATCTCGAAGCAACCGAAGAGCAATGGCTGGCACTGAGTGCCGAGCTGGAGGAAGCGGAGCGCGCATGAACAGGCTCGCCGCCAAGGACGTCATCTATACGCTCGGCATGCAGCGCCACCCCGAGGGCGGATGGTATGCCGAGACGTTTGTCGACATCGAGGGCGAGACCGGGCGGGCGTTTTCGAGCGCCATCTACTATCTGCTCGAAGCGGGCGACCGGTCGCATTGGCACCGGGTCGATGCGGTCGAGGTGTGGCATTATTACGCCGGCGCGGCGCTGGAATTGAACCTGTCGGACGGGATTTCGGTCGATCCGCATGTGCTGGGATCGGACCTCGGCGGGGGCCAGAGGCCGCAGGTGGTGGTGCCGAAAACCGTCTGGCAATCGGCCAGATCGCTGGGGGACTGGACGCTGGTGGGCTGCACGGTGGCGCCCGGTTTCCGGTTTTCGGGCTTTGAAATGGCCCCCGGGGAGTGGGCACCGGGGCAAGCCGCGCCGCGTTGACAGTGACACGGCATTGGCATTTTCTGGCAGTATCAGTAAGCCGAAAGGCAGTTCATGCGTCGCTTGTTCGTTTTGATCGTGGTCGCCCTGTTCAGCCTGACGACGGCGCAAGCGCAGGATATGACGGGCTATACCAAGCAGCAGCGCTCGGACACGATCCGCTTTGCCGCCAATAACAGCCTGTTCGTGCTCTACCATGAAATGGGGCATCTGCTGATCGACCAGCTGGGGCTGCCGGTTTTGGGGCGCGAGGAAGATGCGGCGGACAATATTTCCACCTGGACCCTGCTCAACAAGCGGACGGAAGCGGCGGAAAAGACGCTGGCGGATGCGACCGAAGGCTGGCTCCTGACCGGCGCGGCCTATCGCAGCGGCAAATATGAAGAGGATTTTGCGGCGGCGCACAGCCTCGACAAGCAGCGGGCCTATCAGATCGTATGCCTGATGGTGGGAAGCGACGAGACCGCGTTCAAGCCGATCGCCAACCAATATGCGATCGGGCGGGACCGGCAGGAAAGCTGCTATTGGGACTATGAACTGGTCAATCGCAGCCTCAAGGCCGTGCTGGAAAATCACACGGCCGAAGCGGGTAATTCGACGGTGAACGTGACCTATCACGATGCCGGCGGGCGGCTGAAATTCGCCGCCGACGCGTTCCGCTCGAGCGGGGTTTTCGACGAAGTGGCCGACGAGGTGCGCAAGAAATATCAGCTGCGCCGGCCGGTGCGGTTCAATGCGAAGCGCTGCGGCGAGGCCAATGCCTATTACGATCCGGACACGGTGGAAATCATCTTCTGCTATGAGCTGATGAAGGATTTCATGGAGCTTTATCAGGCCGAGCTGCCCCAGCCGGCTTCCACCACCCCTGCCCCCATGCTCTCGGGCGTGGGCAAGGAGAAGGGTGGCGCCTACTAGCTGAAGCCGACATAGCGGCCGGGCTTGTGGTTGAGGGCGACGATGAAGTTGAGGACCAGCGCGCCGAGGATGGAATAGAGCACGCGGTCGAGCGGCAGGATGAAGAAGGCGGCGCAGAGGATGGCAGCGTCGATGGCAAGCTGGAAATAGCCGGCGCGGAGGCCGAAATTTTCCTGCAGGTAGAGCGCCAGGATATTGATGCCGCCCACGCTCGCCTTGTGGCGGAAGAGCGAGAGAATACCGAGGCCGATAAGCCCACCGCCGACCAGCGAGGCAAAGAGCGGATTGATGTCGCTGATGCCGAGCCAGGTGGGGATCTGGCTTGAAAAATAAGAGACCAGCCCGACGCAGACGATGGTCTTGACCGCGAAGGGCCAGCCCATGCGCAGGAAGGCCAGGGCATAGAACGGCAGGTTGATGGTGAAGAACAGCCAGCCGAAGGGAATGCCGGTGGCGTATTGGAGGAGCAGCGCCAGGCCCGCCGTGCTGCCCGTCGCCAATTGCACTTCGGAATAGAAGGCGATGCCGAGCGAGACCAGCATGGTGCCGATCAGCATGGCAAAGAGGTCTTCGGGAAGCGTGTGGCGGCTGGGCGTGGCGAGGTCCGGGGTCATGCCTTTTTCACCCAGCGGCCGTCGGTTTCCTGTTGCCAATAGGTGACCCCGTTGCCATCGCGCAGGGTCCGCCAGGCCTGGCGGGCTTCGGTGACGGCGTCGGGGTCGTGGCCGGAAAACATGTAGACGATGCGCTTGTAGCCATCGGCCGATTGGGGCACGGCGCGATCGACGAAGAAGCGGACGACGGCACCATTGGGATTATCGGTCTCGGTCGTCAGCAGGATCGGCTGATGCGGATCGCCGGGTTCGCCGGCCAGGCCATGGGGCAGGAAGGAATCGTCGCGATAGGTCCAGAGCAGCGAATCGAGCGCCTCGGCCCGCTCGCGCGAACCGGATTCGACCACGGCGCGCCAACCCCGCTCCAGCGTCTTTTCCAGAAGCTGCGGCAGGACCGATTCGAGAGGGCGGACTTCGAGGTGATAGAAGAGAACTTCGGCCATGGCGGCACATTATCGAGGCGGCGCGCGGAGCGCCAGCGCGGCAAGCGGGCAACAGGCGCGCGCGAATTGCCGCGTGCACAATCGGCGCAATTGTATCGAAAGATGGTTTGCCCCATTGTTCGCCCCAAGCGGGACAAATGGGTGCCGCAGAAGGATTTAGCGTAGCGGCATGAGACGCCTGACCACTTATCTGGCACGCCTTTTCGCCACGGATGCCCTGATCCTGACGGCGATCCTGTGCGTGCTGCTGTGGCTGGTGAACTGCCTGCGGCAATTCGAACTCATCTCGGTGAAGGGCCAGGGATTCGGCACCCTGGCGGTGCAGGCGCTCTATACGATGCCGCCGCTGGCCATGGCGTTTTTCTATATCTGCATCGGCATCGGCATGATCCGGGCGCTGAGTGCCCTGCAATTGAGCCGGGAACTGCACATCATCCATGCGACAGGGGCGACGGGCGGCATCTGGCGCGGTGCGGCGGCGGTGATCGCTGCCGGTATCGTCGTCGTGCTGCTGCTGTCGCACTGGCTCGAACCCTGGGCCAATCGCAAATATGTGGACCTTGCGTCCGAAGTGGCGGCGGACCTTGTCAGCTCCACCCTGCGGCCGGGGCGGTTCACCCAGGTGACCCCAGGCGTGATCCTGCTGATCGGCGGGCGCGAGGCGGGCGGAGAAATCTCCGACTTTTTTGCCGACGACCGCCGCATGCCCGATTCACGCCGCACCTATATTGCCGAGACGGCGCGGGTTTCGAGTGACGGGGAAAACTACGTGCTCGAACTGCGCAACGGCATGCTGCAATATGTGCAGGATGACGGGCGCTATTCGGAAGTGCGCTTTGCCCGCTACGATCTCAGCGTTGCCAGTCTTTCCCAAGCGGTTGCCGGCGGCGACTCGATGGCGGAACGCAATAGTTTCGATCTCATCAGCGAGGCCATCAGCACCGGGTTTTTATCGCAGGAGGCGATCAATCGGCTGCTCGACCGCTCGGCCGAAGCCCTGCGGGTGATCGGCATCGGGCTCTTCACGCTCGCCCTCGGGGCCTTTCCCAGCGGTTCGCGGGCCCGCATTCCCATGCCGATCGAAGCCATCGTCATGCTGGTGGCCTTTGCCGAGCGCGGCGTGGGCACCTATAGCCCGCTGGGCATCGGCACCGGGTCGGTTCTCTTGATCCTGATTTCGGCGGCGATATTGGCCTTCCGGCTCTGGCCGCGGCGACCCGTTGCGCTGGTGAGCGCATGACCAGAATCGACTGGCTGGTCCTAAAACGCCTCGCAAGCCGCATCGGCATGACGGTCTTCATCTTTTACGGGCTGATCGCGCTGGTCGAATCCCTCGACACTTGGCGCTTCAACGTCGTGTCGGAGCGGGAGGGGCTGCTCATGGCCCTGGTGATGGTGGCGATGAGCGCGGTGCGCTGGACCATCAAGACCCTGCCGGTGACGGTGCTGATGGGGGCGATCCTGGGGCTGGCCGATCTCAAGGGGCGGCACGAGCTGACGGTGATCAAGGCGAGCGGCATTTCGATCTGGCGGGCGGTACGCGCGCCGACGGCGGTGTTGCTGCTGGTCAGCTTCGTCATTTCCATCGGCGCGGAGACGGTGAGCACGCAGATCAATCGCGGGCTTTATCCCACCCCACCGGGGCTTGCCGCATTGCTGACGCCGCCGGGCGAAATCTGGATCGAACAGGAGGGCGACGGGATCAAATATGTGATCATGGCCCGCTCCATGGCGCCGGGGGGCGCCGAGCTCGACGATGTGACGCTTTTCCACCTGAGCCGGACCGATGTGCCGCGGATCGAAGCCGAACGCGCCCTGTTGGAAAACGGGGTGTGGCGCATGCCGCTCGCCCTGGCGCGGACGCCGGAAAAGCCGCCCTATGCGATCTTCAACTATGAAGTGCCGACCAATTCCACCCCGGCCGAAATCAGCCTCAAGCTCGCCTCGGTCGAGGACATGACCTTCTTCGACATTGTGGATC
Organism: Devosia sp.; assembly: GCA_035565515.1. Classification (GTDB taxonomy): domain Bacteria; phylum Pseudomonadota; class Alphaproteobacteria; order Rhizobiales; family Devosiaceae; genus Devosia. The sequence goes on along the minus strand of DATMSG010000192.1, from coordinate 4,932 downwards.
TCCTGAGCCAGGGCGTGGCCGACCCGCTGGTCAAATCGGCGGCGACGATGCGGCTGTACAAACTTCTGTCGCTGCCACTTGTGCTTAGTGGCTCTCTGTTCATTGCCTTTGCGTTTACCGCAGGTTATCGAAGGGGCACTAGTCTAGGTCCCGCGGTCCTTTATGGCATCGTGCTCGGATTTGTCGTGTTCGTGATTACCGAGATGGCCGACCGCGCGGGGTCGACTGGCGTTCTCGATCCAACTTTCGCGGCAGTCGGACCGGCATTGGTAGCCATTGTGATTGGTATAACAGTGCTGCTGCACAAGGAAGACGGACGGACGTGACGCGACGCGGGGGACATGGGAGAGGCCTGACACGTGCCCTGCTGCTGGGCGCGTCGCTTTGTCTTTTTACGCTGCCCGCCGCGGCACAGGGCCTTGTTCCCACTGATTTTTTCAACGCGCCGATCGATCCGGCCGCCCCCACGGGCGTCGAAGCCAATGTGCTGACGTTCAATGCCAAGACCAATACGATCGAGGCTTCGGGCGGCGTGGTGCTGACATCGAGCGGTTATATCGTGACCGGCGAAAAGCTGATCTACGACCGCACCGCCAATTCGGTGAAGATGGCGGGTGCCGTGACGGTGACCGACCCCTCCGGCAATGTGATGGAGACCAGCGATCTCGACATCACCGGAGGCATGAAACAGGCGTTTTTCAACGCCCTGACCATTACCGCCTATGACGGCTCGCGGATCACCGCCGATAGCGCGGACTATGACGCGGTGTTGCAGAGCATTTACAACAATGCCAGCTATGCCCCTTGCGGAGAATGCATCGACAGCAAGGGCCGCCGCATCGGCTGGTCGGTCAATGCCAGCCGCATCGTGCATAACTCGGACGACAATTCGGTTACTCTGGAAAATTCGACGCTTTATCTCCTCGGCATCCCGGTCGCCTGGGTGCCCTATATGTGGCTGCCGGACCTGAGCGAATCCGTGCTGTCGCGGGCGCCGCGGCCGACCTTCAGCTATAGCGATGAGACCGGCTATGGCGTCGGCGTGTCGGTCAATGCCTATGGCAACAAGTGGACCGATGTCTGGCTCAGTCCGAAATTTTTCTCGCGGCAGGGTTTTCTCCTGGGCGCCGAATGGGTGCAGCGGTTTGAAAACGGGTCGTTCCAGGTCAAGGTTTCGGGGATCAACCAGTGGGATCGCGGCGCCTTTGCGGGCGAAGTCGGCGACCGCGACTGGCGCGGGGCGGTCCAGACGTCGGGCTCGTTTACCCCGGTAAAGCAATGGGAAGTCGGCTGGTCCTATACCGCCTTCTCCGACGCCAATTATCTCAGCGACTATGAGCAGACCACGGCCAAGTCGTCGGTCAATCAGGTCTATGCGACCCATGTCAGCGAGCAGACCTATTTCGACATTCGCCTGCAGCAGTTCAATCAGCTCGGCAATGTGACGCAAGCGAGCCAGGACGCGCAGGGCGCGAACCTGCCGGTGACGCGGTTCGAACACATCATCGATCTCGAAGACGATATGGGGCGTCTGGCTTTCGAAGGGCATTTGCGCAATGTGGCGCGCAAGACGGACAGCCAGACTGCCGCCAATGGCGTTCCCTACATCTACGGCTATGAGGGCACCAAGACGCATGCGACCTTGCAGGCGAGCTGGCAGAAGCAGATCATCGGCGGCGGTGGTTTTGTCTTTACGCCCTATGTCGGCGGGCGGGCGGACTTCTCCTATTATGACGGCAAGAGCGTATTGCTGCCGGGCGAAGCGAGCCTTTTGAGCGCGACGCCGATTGCCGCCATCGATGTGCGCTATCCGCTCATGGCCAGCAATGGCGCGGATGTGCATATCATCGAGCCGATTGCGCAGCTGGTCTATCGCGGGTCGGACAGGACCATGACCGGCATTGTCAACGACGATGCGCAGAGCTTCGTTTTCGATGATACCAACCTGTTCAGCTATAATCGCTTTTCGGGCTATGACCGGCAGGAGACGGGGCTGCGCGCCAATATCGGCGGGCGCTACCAGGCCAATTTCGACAATGGCAGCTATCTCGAACTGATCGGCGGACAATCGTTCCAGCTGGCGGGGACCAATGCGTTCTCGACCATCGACCATGCCAATACGGGCGTGGGCAGCGGCCTCGAGACCGACGCCTCCTATGCGGTGCTGGGCGCTTATGGTTCGTTCATCCCGGGCCTGACCTTTGGCGCCAAGACCCAGCTCGATACCTCGGCCTGGACGCTGGCGCGGTTTGGGGCCGGCGCGAGCTATAATGCCGGTGGCTATGGGGCCACGCTCGACTACCGCTATATCCGCGCCAATCCCGGGCTTGGGCAATTGCTCGACCAGCATGAGATCACCGGCGGGCTGACCATTCCGGTGGCGGATTACTGGAGCCTCAAGGGCAATGCGGCCTGGGACCTCAGCGCCAATAGCTGGTTGCAGGTGGGCGGTGGCGTGGTCTATGACGACGGCTACCTGACCCTGGGGGCCAATGCGCAGCGGAACGGACCGACGCATACCTCGCCCAATTCGACCAGCGTGCTCGCCACCTTCGCCATCAAGGCGCCGGCCGGGCTGAACCTTGGCTATAGCGGCGCGGTGCCGACGCCGAGTTTCCTCGCCAATTGATATTTTCGGCGGAGCCCCTGACCCTCTTCGCGCGCCCCATGCGGATTTTGGCCGTATTGTTTGGGCAATTGACAGCACATGTTTCGAGCCGCATTGATGCGGCAAACTTTACAATGCGGACCTGACGATGACCTTTGCATTTATGCGGCGCACGACTGGCGCCATGATCCTCGGCCTGGTGCTGGCGGCGGCATCGGCCCTGCCCAGCTTCGCGGCGACCATTGTAACGGTGAACGGCACGCCGGTAACCGACGTGCAGGTCGAGCAGAGGCTGCGCCTCTTTGCCATGGAAGGCAACAAGACCGGCCGCAAGGGCGCGACCGACCAGCTGATCACCGAAGCCATTCAGATGAACGAAGCCAAGCGCCTCGGCATCAATGTTTCCAATGCCCAGGTCGATGAAGCGCTGCTGCAGATTGCCCGCAATCTCAAGGTCAGCCAGGACCGGCTGCTTGAAATGCTCGGCCAGGGCGGCGTCGGCGCCGATACGCTCAAGGATCGCCTGCGCGCCGCCATCGCCTGGAACGCCATTGCCCAGCAGGCCGTGGTTCCCAATGTGCAGATTTCGGACCTCGAGCTCGACCAGCAGGCGGCGGCGCGGCTCGCCGACTATCAGGGCTTTGACTATATCCTCAAGGAAATCGTCTTTGTGGGCGCAGGCGCCAGCGGCCGTACGGCGCAGGCCAACAAATATCGTGCGAGCTTTGCCGGCTGCGACAGCGCGGTGCAGCTTTCGCTCGCCTATACCGACGCCGCCGTGGTCGATATTGGCCGCCGCCACGCGACCCAGCTGCCCGAGGCCATGGCCAAGGAACTGGCCGGGATGAATGTGGGCGGGATCACCAAGCCGCGCGTCGTCGAAGCCGGCGTTTCCATGCTCGCCATCTGCGAAAAGACCCAGGCGCAGGACCTCACCTTCATGAAGGACGAAGTGCGCGCCGAGGTGGGCAATGGCAGCATGGAAAAGGAAGCCGCGGCCTATCTCGAACAGCTGCGCAAGAACGCCAAGATTATCTACAACTGAGCTTGTGAGCCGGGGGGCATCGCGCCTCCCGGTGTCAGTCCCGCGGCCGCGGGAATCCCTGTTGCAGCACCCGAACAGAGGTCCCCGCTTGTGCGGGGATGACACCGAGGGTGGTATCACCTCTGGGCTGGACGGGGCGCGAAGATGAAGCCGCTGGCGATCAGTATGGGCGAACCGGCGGGGATCGGCCCGGATATTCTGCTTTCCCTATTTGCCCAAAGGCAGGCGCTGGGGCTTCCGGCGTTTGCCGTGTTCGGGCATGCCCGATTTCTGGCCGAGCGGGCGAAGCGATTGGGGCTCGATGTCGCGGTCGAGGCGGTGCGGGTGGGCGACGCCGGCGCGGTGTTTTCGCGCGCGCTGCCGGTGATCGACATTGCCGGGACGGTGCCGGACCGGCCCGGGCACCCCGAGCCTGCCTCGGCGCGGGTGGTGATTGCGGCGATCGAAGAGGCAGTGGCGAGCCTTAAGGCAGGGGAATGCCGGGCGCTGGTGACGGCGCCGATCCATAAGGGTGCGCTTTATCATGCCGGGTTTTCGCATCCCGGCCATACCGAGTTTCTGGCGGCGCTTTGCGCCGAGGGCGGCAAGGAACCGCTGCCGGTGATGATGCTGGCGCATGAGGAACTGCGGACGGTGCCGCTGACCATTCATGTGCCGATCAAGGATGTTCCGGGGCTTCTCACAGAAGAGCTGATCGTTGAAACGCTGCGGGTGATGGCGCGCGATCTCAGAAGCCGGTTCGGGATTGCGGTGCCGCGGATTGCGGTGGCCGGGCTCAATCCGCATGCGGGCGAAGGCGGGGCCATCGGGCGCGAAGAGATCGAGACCATCATTCCGGCGCTGGAACAGGCGCGGGCGGAGGGGATCGATGCAGTGGGCCCCCTGCCCGGCGATACGCTGTTTTTTCCCCGACACTGGCGGCAATATGATGCGGTGTTGGCCATGTATCACGACCAGGCGCTGATCCCGATCAAGACCGTGGCGTTTGACGCTGGTGTGAATGTGACCCTGGGACTGCCGATAGTGCGGACCTCGCCCGACCATGGGACGGCGTTTGACCTGGCGGGGACGGGAAAAGCCTCGACATCGAGCTTTTTGGCGGCCATAGCCATGGCAGACAAGATGACGTCCGGGACCGCATGAGCCAGATCGATACGCTGCCGCCGCTGCGCGAGGTTATTGCCACCCATGGCCTGCAGGCCAAGAAAGAGTTGGGGCAGAATTTTCTGCTCGACCTGAACCTGACCGCGCGCATTGCGCGGGTCGGCGGGTCGCTCGA
>DATMSG010000191.1:0-2888 GCA_035565515.1 Devosia sp. | reverse complement strand
AAGTTTGTGCGCTGCTCCGTGTCGCTTCCCAAGATTTTTCCTTGTGCGTGTTGAAATCTGGGCGTCTCATTCGTCGCGAAGGCATATTCCTTGTGGAGGACCTTCGGAATGGAACGGCACTATGGTTGGGTCATCGTCGCTGCCGGCGCGGTGATCACTTGTCTGGCGATGGGCGCCATGTTCGCCCTGCCTGTCTATTTGCAGCCTATCGCGGAAGAAACCGGGTGGACCCGGGCGGGCATTTCCGGCGCCATGACGGTGGGGTTCATCGTCATGGGCGTTGCCGGTTTCCTATGGGGCACGCTGACCGACCGGATTGGCGCGCGTCCCGTGGTCCTGGTGGCGGCAGTCCTGTTGGGCCTCGGGCTCTTTGTCGCCAGCCGCGCCAACGATCTTCTGGTGTTTCAGTTTGCCTATGGCGGATTGGTCGGTGCTTCCGGCGGTGCCTTCTTCGCGCCTTTGATCGCAACGACGCTCGGCTGGTTCGACAAACATCGCAGCCTGGCAGTCTCGCTTGTTTCGCTCGGCGGCGGTATTGCGCCGATGACCATTACGCCGCTGGCGACAATATTGATCGCCAATTACGGCTGGCGCAACGCCATGATGATGACGGCGATTGCCGCCGTGGTTCTTATCGTTCCGGCGGCTTTCCTGATCCGGCGCGCGCCAACCGTGATGGCCGAGGCGCCGTCGCCCGGCAGCGATGTGGCGCCCGCCGAGCCGACACCCACCAATATGGGAGCGATTTTCCGCACGCCGCAGTTCTTCATCCTGGCCGGCGTATTTTTCCTCTGCTGCGCCGCCCATTCCGGCCCGATCTTCCACACGGTAAGCTATGCCATGCTCTGCGGCGCCTCGGCGCTGGCGGCGGCCAGCATCTATAGCGTGGAAGGGTTCGCCGGGCTTTTTGGCCGTCTCATTTTCGGCATCCTGGCCGACAGGATCGGCGTCAAGCGCGTCATCGTCGCCGGCCTCGCGCTGCAAGCCATTGGAATCTATAGCTATATCTATGTCAGCGAGCTGCCGCATTTCTATATGCTCGCCGTGGTGCTGGGGCTGGTCTATGGCGGGGTGATGCCGCTTTACTCGGTGCTGGCGCGCGACTATTTCGGTCCCAATGTCATGGGCACCGTGCTTGGCGGCATTACCATGACATCCTCCATCGGCATGGCGTTCGGACCGCTCGGCGGCGGCTGGCTGTTCGATACTTTTGGCGATTACCACTGGCTCTATGTGGCCTCGGCCGCTGTCGGGCTTGCCGCGGCCGCTCTGGCTCTGGCTTTCCCGCCCAAGAGCGTGAAGGAGACGCCGGCAGACGCGCTGCCGGCGTAAACGCGACGATCAGGCGGGGTTGGCGACAGCCGTCCCGCCATTTTCGTCATCATCCTTGTTGTCGGCATAGGCGGCGGACAATTGCCGATAGTAGCGCGAGTTGAAGGCGAGGATGGTGACGACCAGGCCGACAAGTCCGGCGACGGTGAAGACCAGCGCAATGCCGCGGGCCGGGCCGGTGCCGAACCAGGAACCGATAGACTGGGCCCCTGCCCCATCCGTCATGAATGGAATCACCACGAACTGGGTCAGCGGCCCGATGAGAAACGCCGTCAGCGGCGAGGCGGCCTGTTCGACCGATTGCGCAAAGCCGAATACCCGGCCCTGACGTTCGAGCGGCACCACTTTTTGCAGCGTCGTGTGCTCGGCGGCCTCCGCATAGGGGCCCAGCAGCATCCAGACGAAACACCCGGCCGCCAGGAGCCAGATGGACGATTGCAGCGTGAAAACGCAGCACACGGACCAGGTGATGACATTGACCATCAGCAGCGTGCGCAGCGGATTTTTGCCCAGCCCGGTTTTGGCAATGATGATGCCGCTGACGATGAATGCGGTCGACAGAACGCCGAACAACAAGCCCCAGACTTCCACCGAGACCAGCGACAAACCATAGGCATCGAGCAGCGCCATGAAGATGCCGCCGAGAAAATTATTGAACGTTGCGAAGAAGATAAGGGCAAAAAGGCCGGGCACGGCCGCGATGACGGCAATGGTGCCGGCGATGTCGACGCGCTTGGGTTCGGCCGGCACGTCCGGATCGGCGGGCGCCCTGCCCTCGTCCACTTTGACGAAAGATAGATGCACGAAAGCGAGGACGGTCGCCACCAGCGCCAGGGTCATGACGCCCAGCATGCCGGTGAACGCAACGAGGAAACCGGAAATGACCGAGGTGGTGAGAAAACCAATGCCACTCACCATGCCCACAAGGCCATTTGCCCTGTCGCGGCGATCTTCGGGGATGAGGATGGTGACGAGCGTTGGCAGCGCTATGGAGCGGATATTGCCGGCAATGACGCCGAGCATGACCACGAGAATGAAGAGCCAGAGATAGGGGCCGTAGGGATTTTGAAAGGCGCCGGCGGGGGCGGCGAGCACCATTGCGAGACCGGCGATATAGCAAAGGCCCGAGGCTACGCTCGATCCCAGCATGGCGAGCCTTTTCGAATTGTGATCGACGATCGAGCCGAACCAGAAGCCGAAGGCGGCGGTGAAGACGAGATAAATGCCGGCAATCATGCCGGTGGCGAAAACGGACTGGGTTTCTATGAAAACCCAAAAGGTTACGGCGAACCAGACGGTGAAATTCGTGACATTGGCCACGAGATTGTTCGCCAGGAGATGATGAAAGGGACGCATTGCTAGTCCTCTGAAAAATCAGGTCATTTCGGCCGGCGGGGTACTCTCCTCCTTCCCGGCCGTGGCGGCAAGTCGGAACGGTTTAGCCTGGTTCCGTGACAGGACGTGTCAGCGGACGATGGAGCGGCCGCCGGTCGATCAGCGACGTTCGAGGCCTGTTCATTTCGACGGGCCAAAGAAAAAAAAGCCCCGGCATTGCC
>DATMSG010000190.1:0-3971 GCA_035565515.1 Devosia sp. | reverse complement strand
CCGGTGGGGCGACGCCGGAATTTGTCACTTCATTGCAGTGGCGGGGACCAGTTCGCCCGAATTGATCTTGGCTTCGAGAGCGTCGATCTCGGTCCGGACTTCGGCGGGAACGAGCTTTTCGTAATAGCTGTTCTTGGAAATGCCGACGGCGCCTTCGGGCATGCCGAGCAGCACGGCCGAACCATAGGGAGCGGTGCCGTCAATGGTCTGCTGGAGGGCGAGGAACAGAGAATCCCCGACCTTCTTTTCAACCGAGGTGAAGATGACGTCGGCCTGGGCCGGATCGGAATCGGCGAAGATTTCCGCCTGGTCGCTATCCACGCCCACGGCCAGCTTGCCGGCATCGCGCACGGCCTGCAGCGCGCCAATGCCGGTGCCGCCGGCAATCGGGAAGATTACGTCGGCACCCTGGCCGAGCTGGGCGATAGCCATTTCCTTGCCCTTGGCCGGATCGCTGAACGTGCCGGCGACGGTGTTCAGGATCTGGATATTGGGATTGGCGGCCTTGGCGCCCTCGTCAAACCCGACCTTGAAGTCGGTGACGGTGGGGAATTCCATGCCGATAATGGTGCCCAGAATGCCGGTGGTGGAGAGCTTTGCCGCAGCGAAGCCGGCCAGGTAGCCAGCGGCCGAGGTCTGATATTGCAGGGCCAGCACGTTCGAGCAGCAGCCGGTGGAGAAATCCGGGCTGTCGTCGAAAATGATGAACTTGGTATCGGGATAGTCGGGCGCCAGCTTGGCGACGAAGCCGGTCATGTCGAAGGTGCCGGCGATGATGACGTCATAGCCGGTGTCGGTGGCATCGGCCAGAGCCGGTTCCCAGCGGCCGCGGTCGTAGCCGGCTTCGATGATCTTGATCTCAACCGGCAGCTCGGCCGCGGCACGCTCTACGCCCGCTGTTGCGCTGTCGAGAAAGCTCTTGTCGCCACGCGTGCCATGCAGCACGAGTGCGACGGTGAGCGGATTTTCTGCAGTATATTCCTGAGCCTGGGTGGCAATCGGAGCTGCTGAAGTCAGCAGGCCCGCAGCCAGCAGGAGGCCCGCCGAACGACGGGTCATGGAACGAAACGACATGGGCGCACTCCGAGTTGGGAATTATCCGGGGATGTAGGCGATGGACGCTTTGTAGAGATCGACCAGGCGGTCGATTTTGGCTTCTTCGACGAGGGTCACCATGGGCGTGCCGAGGCGGCCGGACGGATCGACAACGGTCATGCCGCGGGTGATGCCGGGGGCCAGTGCCACGTCCATGGAGGCACGCAGCGACTTGGTGACGATGCTGGGATCTACCACGACGGCGGCAGCCAGCGGATCGACAAAGCGGAATACATCGCCCCCGCCATAGCTGGCATTGGTGCGGCGGGCGTGATCGGCCAGGGCTTCCGAGAAGGCCTTTTCGGGGCCGGCCGGGACGGTAGCGAAGGCAGTGTCGACGTCGGCGCCGCTCATATTGTGGGTGACGCAGGGCTCCCACGGGATGACGACGATGTCGATATCAGCCGAGAAGACCACCGAGGCGGCTTCGGGATCGGCATAGATATTGAATTCGGCGGCAGGTGTGGTGTTGCCGCGGCCATAGACGGTGGCGCCCATAATGGTGAGCTGGCCGATGCCGTTGATGATGGAGGGCTCAAGCCGCAGCGCCAGAGCGAGGTTGGTCAGCGGGCCGATCATCAGGAAATCGATCTTTTCGCCCTTGCCGCCGGCTTCGCGGAAGGTCTGGCGCAGGAAGCCGATGGCGTCCTCGCTGGCGGGCTTGGCGTTTTCGAGCGGGCGCGGAGCGCCGCCCAGGCCGTCTTCGCCATGGATATACTTGGCGTCGATGATCTTTTGCGTCAGCGGGCGGTCGGCGCCCATATGCACGGGCACGTCGGCACCGGCGATAGCCAGGGTGGACAGGATGTTGCGCGTGGCGGCATCGAGGCCGACATTGCCGAATACGGTGGTGATGGCATCGGGCGTGCGGCCGCCGGCGATGAGCATCAGCAGGGCCTGCGCATCGTCAACGCCGCCGTCGGTGTCAAGAATCAGTTTGTTCAAAATTGCCTCATGCGACCTGGCGCGCACTTTCGACGCGCGCCCAGAAGTCCTGGTAAGTGGCCGAATAATTCGACCTGATGGATTGGTAGTCGGCGCGCTGTAGCATGCGATCGCGGACGATGTCTTCGCCGGCGACCCAGACATGGGTAACGTCCCGGCCGCTGCCAGAATAGACCAGCACGGTCTCGATGTCCGGGGTTTCCGAATAGCCGGGGCCGCGCATATCCACAGCGATGATATCGGCGGCCTTGCCGATTTCGAGCGAGCCGATCTCGTGATCAAGGCCCAAAGCCTTGGCGCCTTCGATCGTGGCCATGCGGACCAGCTCGGCGCTGGAAATCGGCTGCGCCACGCCTTCGCGGTGGGAGGCGACGAGACCGGCCACCCGCATTTCGGCGATCATGTCATAGGAATTGTTGGCGGCGACATTGTCGGTGCCCAAAGCGACGGTGACGCCTGCGGCCTTGAGCTTGACCACGGGGCAAATGCCTTCACGGCCCGAGCGTAGGCCCGCCGTGGCATTGTAGGACACCGAGGCGGCTGGGGCGGCGGCGAAAATGGCTATGTCTTCGTCGCTGAGATCAAGGCAATGGGCCGCATGGACGCGGCCGGCGAAGAACCCGTCGCGGGAGAGGGCCTGCGTGGCTGTCAGCCCATAGCGCGCCAGGGTCTCTTCATTATCCTCCGGTCCCGCCGCCATGTGCAGGTGCATCCCGACGCCGTATTTGACAGCCATGTCGACTTCGGCGCGGAGCAGGTCTTCGGAATTGTCGACATAGGGGGCGTGGGGGCCGAACCAGGGAATGACCCGGCCATCGGCGGAGCGCTGCTTTTCGATGAAGGCAGCGGCTTTGGCGAGTTCGTCCTCGCCGCGGTCCTTGTCGCCCAGTTGGACAATGCCATAGGCGATGACGGCGCGCAGGCCGCTGGCGGCGGCGGCCTGGGCGATCTCTTCGGCGAAGAAATACTGGTCGCAGAACGTAGTGGTGCCGCTCAGTGCCATTTCGGCGCAGGACAGGGCAACGGCGGGGCCGATATCGGAGGCGATTAGCGACAGCTCGGGCTCGCGGATGGAATTGTACCAGCCTTCCATGGTGAGCAGGCTCTGGCCTTCCGAGCGGCCACGAAACAAGACCATGGCGGAGTGGGTGTGAGCATTGACCAGGCCGGGCATGATGAGTTGGCCGGGCAGTGCGGTTGCTTCGTCGAACCCGGCAGGGTCAGGTTGGGTCGATTTAGGACCGGTTCCGGTGATGCGGCCATTCAGAAAAGCAACCCAGCCGCCTTCAAAGACGGTGTTTTGCGTATCGACGGTGAGGATTGTAGCGTCGTAGATAAGAACAGAACTCATTTAACCCGGCTTAGTAAACCGCTTTACATCGCGAATTAACGTCAGTTGTCAGCGCAATGTCAAATGCTATCGCAGTTCATTTGCACAAACCATATGCGAATATCGGAAATGCACAAGACGGGGGCATGGCCGTGTGGTGCGCTGATGGCCGAGGATGGGCAATGAGTCCGAGAATCAGAGGCAGATCATGGCTACGCTGAGCGATGTCGCGGAAGAAGCGGGTGTGTCGCCGACGGCGGTGTCGCGCTATCTCAACAACAGGATTGAGCTGCCGCAGGGCACGCGCGACCGGATCGATGCGGCGATTGCCAAGCTCGATTACCGGCCCAATCTGCTGGCCAAGCGGCTTTCCACTGGCAAGGCGGAGGCGATTAGTCTGGTGACGCCGGAAATCGGCAATCCGTTTTTTGCGGAACTGGCGGCGGCGGTAGAGGCCGAAGCCGAGCGGCATGGCTACGCGGTGTACATGTCCTCGACCCGGGGCGACCGGACGCGGGAGGTTGACGCGATCAAGCGGCTGCATGACCAGCATGTGGATGGATTGATCATGATGACCAACCAGCCCGATGACGGCACACTG